>CAUUSU010000028.1:0-11712 GCA_963547835.1 uncultured Campylobacter sp. | reverse complement strand
CCATCAGACCGCTCTTTCGCACGCGCTCGCTGCCGTATAGTACGAGAGCTTTTTTCGCGCCCGCTTCCTTCATGTACTGCCCGATATGCTTTTCTTTATCCTTGCCGAATTCTATCCTCACGGGGTTGCAAAAACTAAAATCTGTCATCTTCTCTCCTTTAAATAAAGTTGGCTAAATTATAGCCTTTTTTAAAATTTTGCGGTAGCACGATAGTCCAAATTCCTTGCCTAATCGTACAAATGTGAGTGTAATCTGCATAAATTTAAAGGAGCGAGCATGAACGAAGTAGATAAAATTTTAAAAGACGCCGCAAAGATCGCGGACGAGCTATATCCCGCCTAGGGGCACGCTCAGAAGCCTATAGGGGCGCTTAGCTTCTACCATCAAAGAAAGCCCCAGACTTCATCGCGACGATCTATGAGCCCAGCGCGTGCTTGTGTCTGCACAGCGGTAAAATGGTAGAATTTAGCGGCAAGCAGTATCGCTACGACATGCAAAAATTTCTGCAATACTGCGCTAAGCTCGCTTGATTTTCAAAAGCGCATTAGGTTGCAGGAGGCTAGATTTTGCAGAACAAGGGCAACACAGCGTCACAGGCGGCTTTTGACGTCGGATACGAAAGTCCGTCGCAATTCAGCAGGGAGTATGCGAGGATGTTCGGCATGCCACCTAAAGCTCACGCGCAGACGCTTCGAGGCTAAAAAGCGGGCAAAATTAAAATAACCAATTTCGGCGAGCTTTATAAAATTTTAAAATTTTATGGCGGGGCATAAACCGGAATAGCCGCACAGTAGAGCGGCATCTGCGACCGACATAAACCGATCGCAAGGTATTGCTTGCTATCAACGAGGCGGCGTCCGCTACCGAAACGAGCACTCAGTAGTGGAAAACGCGGTGCAAGAATACAGCCTAAACGTAAGAAGATAGACATAATGCAAGAGACCGCTCCGCCGCAAGAAAAACGGATGCGCCCCAGCGATGATTGCCCTCCCACTCGCTTGCCGCTGCGCTAAAAGTCATTGCTCATCTTCTTGCTAATTTTATAATTTCAATCGCGTGGCTTTTTATCACGCAACCTGCGCAAGTAAAATCATATCAATAGAAACGTTTTAAATAAATTTAAATCAAGCTGAAATAGAAAAAATTTTCTTAAAACTAGCTATTTTAGTATCATCAAATTTCAAAAAAAATTTATTTACACTAATAAAAATACAATTTTTAATATATGTCTAATAAACAAAATAGTAATATTTTTACGATATTAAATTTCAGCAAGAAAGGAGAAAACATGGAATTTTTAATGGTTTCGATGTTTTTCGTCGCGGGTCTTTTGTTGTGGTTTAGACCCGAGAAAAAGCGCGCGGTTATGGGCTTTGGTATCGCGGGTATCGCGATACTCGTCATCATGATGGCATGGGTGAATAAATTTGCCGTCGTGCCTATGGGAAATTTTTAGGAGCGAGCGATGGAAAGTATGCAAGATAAAATGTCTCAAAGCTTCGCCCGCAGCGCCGAAATTTCTGCGGGCTGGGGCGATGATGAGAAGCTATTTTTCAACCTTTTTGCCCTCGCGGCACTCGCTCTCATCGCTTTGCCCGTAGGTATCGCGTGTTTGGTTTTGGGCTTTGGCATGGGTGATAGCCCCTGCATCATGTGCTGGCACGAGAGATTTTGCATGGTCGCGATCTCATTTGTGGCCCTATTGATCGTTAGATACGGCTTTACGGTCAAATACCTAGCCGCGATCCTCTTTTTAGCATGCCTCGGGCTATACGACGGCTTTTTGCATTACAGCCTCGACGGCACCGGCGGCGGTTACCTCGACATCAAGCAGGGCTTCGGGCTTGAAATTTTAGGCGCACACACGCAGTTTTGGGTCGTAGTGGTGCATTTTTGCGTCATTATATTTTTGGGAGTGATTTTGCTGCTAGGCAAAAACGTAGGCAAAATAATGCAAAAAAGCGAGGAGAGCGCATACGGTGCGGTTCTGCCGAGCTTCGCGCTAGGCAAGATAGCCGTGGCAGCCTTTGCGATCATCATGGCTTTTAACTGCGTGCAGGCCTTTATCACCGCAGGTCCGCCGCCCTATCTAGCCTCTGCGACGCCTTCGCGCATGAGCGTCGATCCGTCAAAGTGGTTTTGGGAGCTTGATCACTGGGAGGAGACCGAAATTGACTTCCGCGAAAGCTGGAATCCAAAACTACCGAATTTACCGAATTGAGGTCGCGATATGAGAAAAATTTTAACCTTAACCCTTTTGTGCGCCACACTGGCGTTTGGCGGCGAGTTTAATCTAAATCCTGCGGACGGCGCAGTGGTAAATTTAACGCCGCTACGCAAAAGCGGCGAGATAACGCCAAATTTAAACAACAATAATCCCGTCACGGGGCTTGACTACGACGCGGCAAGCGGAAGCTTCTTGCTCGGCACGCTAAAATTCGAGCTTTACGAAATGGACGGCGAGCTAAAAACCGTAAAAAACTATCTACGAAGCACGCCCGATTGGATAATGCAGATGGAAGAGACCGTCGCGGCGAGCTTTTTTAAAGGCTCGGTAGGGCTCATGAGCTATAATAAAACCTATGAGTTTTTCAAGCCCGCACCGAACCAAAGCAAAGAGGAAGCAAACAAGGCGTGGCGTTATCTGCACGACGGATACGAAAATTTCACGCTCGACTTCAAGGACCGCTACTCCACCGTGCGCGCTAAGCAGCAGTTCATCCTCTCGTGGGATCATTCGGATCTCTACGGCGAGTTTTTTGTCGCTAGCGTGCCAGATAACATAAAGCAAAGCTGGAGTGTGGCGAGCTTTAGCGACGCCGACAATCTACTCTTGAGCGAGTTCGTGCCGAGCTTCGATGAGGCTCTCGGCGTAAAAGACGGCAGGGACATAAACGACTACTATATCACGGGTATGGATGCGCAAGGCGAGTTTGTTTATCTACTCTCGAAGCAATACTCAAGCATCCTAAAGCTTGATCCGCGCAGCAGAAAGATCGTGGAGATTTATAGCTTTGAAGGCGCGAGCGACGCGCATGCGCTAGCTGTCAAGGATGGAAAATTTTACGTCGCATCTAGAGAAAACGGAGCGAATAAAGTTTTTGTTTTTGAGAAATGAAATTTAAGCCGTCTCTGGCGGCTTAAATTTAATTGATTTAAACGCAAATTCCACATCTAAAATTATAAAATTTTGATTAAACATTGGCTTCTAAAAAATACATTAGTGCCGCTAAATTCCAGCGTCATTATATATGGATTATAAGTGCTGTGAAATTTTAAAGCTGCGAACGCCCAATATCGGCACGGCGATACCCTCTTCTGTAACCGCGCCCCGTGCTCAGTCTGCGTAAAATAAGCAAGAACGTCGCCGCTTGCAAGCCCGTGCTCATACAGATAGCGCGCTAGCAGCGCGAGGACCCTTTATCACGAAGCCGCCCAGCTCGGAGAAAATTTGCCTTTTCATTCGCACCTTTCTTTGATCGCCGTGCGCATCGTACGCAGAAATTTTACCGTCCATTTGCCCTCTTTATATTTGTTTTCGCAGCGCCGATAAAATTTTATCACTGCGCTTGCGGCAGGCTAAATTTTATCTCTGCGATCGCGCCGAGAATGAAATTTGAGCCCATTTCGCGCTCAAATTTACAGCCCGCGGTTTTTCCAGCAGCCGCTCATGCCTTGGCACTTATCTACGAGCCAGCGCCCGTCCTTGCGCACTAGCAGGAAGCGGCGCGCAAAGCCGTGTTCGTCCTTGGCGTAGATGTAAATTTTATTTTTGCTCTCGCATTCGGCGTCCGTTAGCTCGTATCCGCCGTAGGTGCCGCCCTCCATCATCGAAAACGAAATGCCCTCGGGGCGGAAGCCGCTGCGCCTAACGGGCGTGCAGTAGCGCGCAAATAGCTCGTCGCATCTGCGCTGCACCTCGCGCTCATCCGCGTCATCGATTCGCGAAGCGGCAAATTTCTCCCACTCGCTCATCGCCGCGAAAAATTCTAAAAGCGCACTCTGCGCTGCCGCAGCGTCTCGCGGATCAAGCTTCTTTTTGCTCTTTGCGACGTCTTTTTGCGCCTGCTCAAACTCCGCAATCTGCTCCTTGCTAAACTGCCCGCCGTCTAGATAAAACTGGATTTTCGTATCCGCTACGGCTAGCAGCCCCGCAAAGCTCACGCGCGAATTGACCAGGCGCAGCGATTTTAGCTTCGGGATTTGCACGATCGCTTTTAGCCCCTTGTCCGTGATGTTAACGTTTTCGATGCCGATGTGTTCGAGCTTGGCGTGCCCCGCAAAGTATCTAAAGCCCTCGCCGCTTATCTTATCGCTATCTTGCAAAAACAGATACGCAAGCTTCGGCAGCGTGGCTAGATGCTGTAGTGCCGCGTCCGTAATTGTCGTGGCTATAAAGCCCATATTTACGAGGCTTTTTACTTCGCAGATGCGGCGCACCATCTCATCGCTTAGCGCGACATTTTCGTAGTGATGGCCTTTGCAGTAGCGCTCGCTAACCGCGTCCAAAGCTTCCTGCATCGTGATCTGCCTCATCAGCTATCCTTTGAAATTTGATTTTAAAATTTTAGTGAAATTTTACGATTTACGCAAGGCGCTGAAATTTATAGCGCGAATTTTATCTCGCGTCGTGCGATTAAATTTTGCGGCAATAGCGCGGTTGAAATATACTTTCGTCGTTGAAATTCGGCACAGAATTTCGGCAACACTTTTTAAATTTAGCTCGCCGCGCAAAGCGGGCGAGCGGAAAAGACGTCTTCACGATTAAATTTTACGCATCATTTTTCGCGGCGACGCTTTTCTTCGATGCCGCTTTGTCCTTGCCTGCGCGCTAGCTCGTCAAGTAGGGCGTCCGGGTGGATATTGTGCGCCGCAAGCGCGAGCAGAAGGTGAAATAAAAGATCCGCTCCCTCGTAAATCACGTCGTATCGTGGCTCGTCCGCTCTGTGCTCTCCAAAGCCCTCGCGCGCGATGTCTGCGTAAAGCTCGCTACGCGAGAGGTCCTTGCACGCCAGCGCGAACTCGCACGCTTCTTCGGCGATCTTTTTGAGATAGGCGTTTTCGCCCCTCGCGTAGAGCGAGGCGACATAGGATAGCGCGGACTCGCCGTTTAGCTTGCGATCCAAGCAGACGTGATAAATTTCGTCCAAAATGCCGTACGGGCTTTTTTTTGCGGAGTTTTCGAGCGTAGAATTTTGCAAGGAGGCGTATAAATTTTGCTCGCTGCACTCTGCGGCGGAATTTGTGAGCGTGGAATTTGCCGCAGCGGAATTTGCCTCAGTAAAGCTTCGTATCGCAGGGCTTTGTTCGCCGCAAGAGGCGGCGGAATTTTGAGGCGCTAAATTCTGCAGGCCGTCGCGGGACGTGGAATTTTGCCCTGCGCGGGAATTCGCGGAATTTTTCTGCGCGAGAGAGGTTGCAGGGCTGTGTTCCGCGAAATTTCCCGTGCCGCAAGCGATCGAATTATCGACATTTTCACCGTCTTTTTGTAGCGAAATCTCTTTGAAAAAACAGCTTCGCGCGCCCGTGTGGCAGGCGGATCCGCCGTGCTGTTCGACTTTAAGCAGCAGCGCGTCGTTGTCGCAGTCCAAAAAGGCGGATTTTACGAGCTGAACGTGACCGCTGCTCTCGCCCTTTTTCCAGATACGCCCCTTGCTGCGCGAGAAGTAGTGCGCGTAGCCGGTACGCAGCGTTAAATTTAATGCCTCTTTGTTCATATACGCGAGCATCAAAACCGCGCCGTCGCCCGCGTCCTGAACGATCGCGGGGAGCAGCCCGCCTAATTTTTGCCAATCTACCTTCATCTTTGATCCTTAGTTTACGAAGTCGCGCGCCTTAAATTTAGCCGCCGCACGCGGAATTTTAGTTATGAAATTTACGAAGCGGTGAGCCTCGTAAATTTAAAGGACAAACCTGGCAGCTAAAATTTTAAGCGACCGCTAGGCTTAAGCCGCGACGAGCGCGAGTTCTACTCGTCACGAGCTTTCGAGTTCGCCGCTAAGATTAACTTGCGAAATCGCGAGTTAAGCTTATGCGCCCGGAACAGGCTTGCTTCAAATCTCGCTATTAAATTTAGTTCGCGAAATCGGGGCGCATAGCCCGCTTACAATTTTAGTTCTCTCGCTCGATGGCGCTTTGCTTCGCCTTATCTTTCGTATCGACCCAGATATTAGGCACTGCGCCGCCCGGCGTTAGGAAAATTTTCGCGTCGCTGTTTTCGCGTAACGCCTCGTTAAATTTGGCCTGCGTCTCGATCTGCTTGAGGCTTAAAAGATTTGCATCCAAGCTCTTTGCGACCTCTTTGTTGGCGTAGGCTTGCGCGTCGGCTTCGATCTTAGCGGCATCGGCACGACCTTGAGCCTCGATTTTGACGGCGTCTGCGTTACCTTTGGCAAGAGCAGCCTTTTTAAGCGCCTCTTGATTTGCGCGCTCGACCTCGTATTTAGTGCGCTCAGCCTCCTGTTTGGCGATCTGTACGCTCTCGATCTGCTCCTTTACCTTTGCGGGCAGAATGATCTCGCGAAGCTGCACGGCTAGCAGATCTACGGGCGAATTCGGCAGTGCTTCGATATTCTTGCGGATGCCGTCGTCGATCGATTTGGCGATCTCGTCGCGTTTGGTAGGCAGCTCCTCGGCGGCATAGTTGCCGATGACGCTACGCACGACGTCCTTTACGCGCGGATCGATGATCTTATCCTCCCACAAAAAGCCCCACTCGGCGATCGTGTTGGGCGCCGTGGCTTCATTGAGCCTGTATTGCACGGTGATGTCGATGCTGACGGGTAAATTTCGCGAGTCTAGCACCGAGAGCGAGTTTTTGCTGATGATACCGCCCGCGGTGCCGCTTTTAGTGGCGATACCCGCGCTCATATCTTCGCTGCTGGTGTAGTTGATGATACGCGTGCGAGTATCTACGACGAATACGTCCTGTATGAACGGCACGAAAAAGTGAAGTCCCGCGCCAAGAGGCGTCGGATCGTATTTGCCTAAATTTGACTTGATCCCCACTTCGCCCGATTGGATCGTGACGAAGGGCTTTGCGATTACGAGTAGCGCGATTATTGCGATTATCGCGTAAATCACGCCGCTAAACTTACCCATTCCTCCAAAATTAGGAATTTTAAAATTTAAATTCCCGCCTTTTTTGTCGCTGTTTTTCTTATTAAAATAATCATTCAAATCCGCAGGCATGCGTGTCCTTATTTAACGTATGTGAGCCAATGCTCAAATTTCGGGTCTTTGCCCGTGACGACGGCGAAATACGCCTTTTGCAAGCGGCTCGTGATCTCGCCCATCTCGCCCTTGCCGATGATCCTGCCGTCGATATTGCTAATCGGCGTAACCTCTGCGGCGGTGCCGGTGAAAAACGCCTCGTCCGCGGCATAGAGCTGATCGCGAGCGATACGCTCTCTGCGGATTTCGTAGCCCAGGCTGCGCGCGATTTCTATGACCGAGTTTTGAGTGATGCTCTCTAGGCTGGTGTCGTTCGGCGGAGTGATGATGACGCCCTCTTTTACGATAAATAGGCACTCGCCAGGGCCCTCCGCGACGAAGCCCTGCGGATCGAGCAGTATCGCCTCATCATATCCCGCATCGACCGCTTCGAAATTTGCCATCTGCGAGTTGAAATAATTCGCGCTCGCTTTGGCTTTTGCCATCATCGAAAATTGCGCCGGCTTTATCCACGATGAAATTTTAGCTTTGATCCCTTTGCGTAGCGCCTCTTCGCCCATATACGCGCCCCACTGCCACGCTGCTACGATGACGTTTACCGAGCAGTCCTTGGATGAAACGCCCATCGAGCCATAGCCTAAGTACGCTAGCGGGCGGATATAGACGGTCTGATCGAAGTGGTTTTTCGCGGCGACGTTGATCTGGGCCTGACGAAGCTGCTCGAAGCTAAACGGAAGCTTGATTAGGCAGAGCTTTGCCGAAATTTCAAGCCTGCGAGTGTGCTCGTCTAGGCGAAAAATCGCGTAGCCTTTGTCGGTTTTATAGGCGCGCACGCCCTCAAATACGGCGTTTCCATAGTGCAGAGAATGCGTCAAAACATGGGTGGTGGCCTCCGCCCAGGGGATTAGTTTGCCGTCTTTCCAGATGAACTCGGCCTCTTGAATTTGTGCCATTTTTTGATCCTTTTGTTTAAAATTTAATCTGCGATTTTAGCTAAAACAATATTAATTTCTAAGAAATTCTACTGGCGGGGATTTGGTACGATAGACGAAATTCCGTCCGCAAAATTTAAGGCGATTTGCACCGCTAAATTTTGCTTTTTAAAATTTAGCGGAGCAGAGTAAAGAGCTGCGAATTTTATATTTTGTGCGGATAAAATTTCGCATCGTTTGATCGGTGCGCGAAATTTATGCGGACACGGTGGGAAAAGAATTAACCTCATAAGGACAGAGAAAATAATAAAAACTTGGAAAGGAGGTAATTCTCATGTCAAATACGAAAAGAACAGGACAAACAGCCCTTTATGAGCGTTTAAGTCGAGATGATGAGATGCAAGGAGAAAGCAATTCCATCACCAATCAAAAGCAACTACTTGAAAGCTATGCCAAAAGAAACGGCTTTGTAAATATCTATCACTATACCGATGATGGAGTAAGCGGAACAACCTTTGATAGAGAGATTTCAAAAGATGATAAAAGCAGTAGGAGAAAACAAGATTTCTACCGTGATAGTAAAAGATATGAGCAGGCTTGTAATAGAGGGATATGGAGTAACACGGATAAGCAGATATATTAACCAAAGGTAAAGTCCTTATCTCATCAGCCTATGCAGAGATACATTACCCGGGAAATAACCATAGCTCAAAGAAAAGTAAACAAGAAGATTTTTATAACGAACATATGGCAGAGATTATTTTATTTGAAAGAGCAAGGAAATATCTGAAAGAGAATTTAGGAGAAAGCAAGACCCTAAATATATCCAAATGGAAATCAGAAATAGGCGCTTTGAAGAAAGCAAAAGACAACCTATATTCTCAAATTATAGATATACGAGAAGAAGTGGAACAGGCTGAAAGCGTTAGAAGCTGTATAGAGAAATTATTAAAAGAAAACAGAGGACTAACACAGGTAAAGAAGCAAGAGTTAGGGCTATAAAACTAAGTAAAAATATGCTATATTATAAATGTCGAGTGAAACAAATTAAAATTTGCAGGAGGAAAAGGCTATGAAGCACAAAGTCAGATTAACAGTTATCGATAAGAAGCTCTACCCGGAATTGCAGCAGCAGTACTGTGCCGATCCGAATTCCGGCGCATGTCCCTGCTATAACGTGGGTGATGTGTTCGAGTTCGATAGGGATGATGGGCGAGATGATTTCTGGCACTGTGGCCTGAACACACTCATCCACACGGATGCCGATCCCGACACCGTGGCAGGCGGCCCCCAGATGCCACATTGCTCAGAGCTTTGGGATGCCATCAGTCGGTACGTTTATACCGGGTTGCAGGGCGGCTCCATCATGAAGGGGTGGATGGAACGGGAGAACGAGATGATCGCTTGCTGTTCAGATGGAACAAGGCCGGTAATCTTCAAAATCGAGCGGATTGACTACGAGTAATGCAAATTCCAGTTTGTCTAATCGAATAGAACAATTTTAGAAACAGTAAATCGCAAAGGTTTGCTGTTTTTTTACTCAAATTTCAAAAAATCGTTCATAAATATAAAAAGGTACTTGACAAAACGCTCTCTGGGGAAACTCAAAAGATATAGAGCCTTATGTAGATGAAAAGTTTGAAAACAACATACTTTTAACCGACACAGAAAGACTTACCATGAATGGTAGACCTAAAAACCCTAAAAATATGCAAGGAACAAAAATATACTTATAGCGGGAGGCTCAGGAAGCGGAAAGACCGGATTTTTTTAAAACCCAACCTTATGCAAATGCACTCATCCTGTGTTGTAACAGATCCTAAAGGCACGGCGAGGGTAGAATTCCATCCGCCATATCTATGTAGCGGATAAATTTGCTCGAGTAATAGCCCTAATAAATTCCGCGCTCGTGCCGTAGAATAGAATTTTACAGATGAAATTTAAAAAGCAAATTCTATCTAGACGTTTCGTAGGATTAGCAAATTTACCCTGCCGAAAGCTAAATTCCACCGCAGAATTTTAGGCTTTTTGATCCAAGCTCGCTTCTTAAAATTCTACGAAAGAAAGCCCGATGCCGATCTTATTGACGCTGCGTTTGTAGTCCGCGAGGCTCTCGCCATAACCGTTAAAGTAGCGCAGATAGCCGTAAAATCCGCTATTAAAGATCGGGAAGCTGTAGTTCAGCTCGATCGCACCGCGGTTACTGCCGTCAAAATGTAGATTATTTCGCCAAAGAGCGCTAAGTCGCTGCTTGCCGAAGGTGTATGACGCGCGCAGATCGCCGTAGCCCATATAATCCGCGATGTCCTCGTTCGTGCGGTCCAGCCAAAACGCATACCAGGCTCTGGGGGTGATCGAAAATCCGCCCGCGCTCCACGTGCTTTGCGCGTAGAGCCTATTCCATGAGCGCGATTCCTCGCCGCCCTTGCCGTTTGACTCGTGCATTGCGCCTAATTTTAACTCGTCCGCAAACGGCACCGGCGCGCTAACGTATAGCTCGGGGCGATAGTTGCTTTCGCGAAAAGGGGCGCTATCCTGCGTGATCTGCCACCAGGAATTTTGCGCGTAAGCGAATGAAATTTTCTCTCCAAGCCCCAGCGCGTCATAGGTTATCGGTCGCTCGAAGCTAAACTCAAAATGCAGCTCATCCGCCTTACGATCGGGTTTTTTGCTGAAATCGTGGGTGAAAAGCATATAGATCGGCTCGTAGTATTTAAGTCCCAAAAATCCAAAATTTCGGCCATTTTGCTCGCCTTGCGGCGCGGAATTTTGCGCTAGAAAATTCCGTTCGTCCTGCATCGCAGAACTCGATGTCGTGGAATTCTGAGATAGCGAGGCGGAATTTGATGATGCTAAATTTGACGCGGAGTCTGATACAGCTGAGCCTGCGTCTGCGAAATTTGACGAAGTGGAATGTGGCTCGACAGGTTTTGGCGCGGCGGAATTTTGTGCGACAGAATTTTGCGACTCAGCGGAGTTTAAAACGGCGGTATCATCGTGCGAAGCGCGGTTTTCTGCGGACGAGGTAGAATTTTTTGCTGAATTTCGGCGCGACTTTTCGCCGCTTTCCGCTAGATTTGCCGCGGCGATCTTTTTGTAATAGATCATCGCGTTTTTGTAATCGCCCTTGGCCTCGTATTCGCTAGCCTTTGCGTATAGCTCGGATAGATCTTGCGCGGCTAGGCTTATGGCGCAAAGCGCGAAGGCTAAAGCTTTAAATTTCATCTACGCCCTTTAAATCGTTTTGATAATTTATATTTAAAAACTGCTCTTTGTTTTTGAAATTTAGCACTTTGGAATTTGCAGATCCGATGAGCGCACCGATCTTATGCTCTTTCGCGCGGTAGAGCTCAAGCGCGCGCGGTGCGAGAGCTGCGTCAAAAAATCCGCACAAGCTATGTCTGTGTGCCTCGTCGCCCGCCACGCAAATTTGCCCCTCTTGCTCGCTAAGAGCGCGAATAGTGGAAATTTCTACAAAGGGCATGTCAGCTGGGATGATAAAAATGCGCTCGCCGCTAAATGGTTTCAGCGCCGAATACAGCGCGCCCATCGGCGAAAATTCCTCAAATTCGTCGTAGATCATAGGAAGCGGCGGGTTAAATTTAG
>CAUUSU010000027.1:0-11721 GCA_963547835.1 uncultured Campylobacter sp. | reverse complement strand
CCACGCTGGTGGCTAAATTTAAACTGCGCCCCGCCCCGCTCATCGGGATCGTGATACAGTTTTCGCGGTTTGTGCGCATGATCTCAAGCGGCAACCCGTGTCCTTCAGAGCCGAAAATCAAAAAATCGCCCGGCTGAAATTTCGCCTCATAGTAGAGCTTGTTCGTCTTCGTCGTCGCAAAAAAGAAGCGTTGCTTAAATTCCCCGTTCGCCGCCATAAACTCATCCCAATTTTCCCAAATTTTAAGATCCAAGCTCGCCCAATAATCAAGCCCCGCGCGGCGCAGATGCTTATCGTCGATGAGGAATCCCAGCGGCTTGATCAGATGCAAAGGACACCCCGCATTGACGCACATACGCCCGATGGAGCCAGTGTTTGTGTGGATCTGCGGATATACTAACACGATATTAAACATCAAAAATCACCGATTTTGCATGAGCAGAATTTTGCGATTTAAAATTCCGCGAGGCAAAGTTTTGAGATTTAGAATTTCGAAAAGCTAAATTACGCGGCTTGGGATTTCGCGCAGTAAAGCCTTGCAAATTTAAATGGGTAAAATTCCATAATTTGAAATTCTGTGAAATAAAATTTAGGTCTGTGATTTTGCGATACTGCAGGATGTCAGATCTCTCCTTGCAGCGACACGGCTCTTGCATTTTTTTGTGGTGCGGCGCGACAGCTACTCCCATAGCACAGGACGCGCGATACGGCTCGCTAAATTTTGCTTTAATGCGTTTAATATGACGCAGGCTGTGAGATTTTGTGCCAAGATGTCCTAATCCGCAAAATTTCATCTCGCTGTAATGCGAGCCGTGAAATTCCGCATCGCTGCTGCACGGCTCATATAATTTCTCGTCGCAGCGATGTGATCTGCGAAATTCTCTCGATCCATAAAACTTCGCCTCGTGGATTTTCTCCGTGTGGCGGCACGACGGATGAAATTTTAATAGGTAAAATTCCGCGTCGTGAAATCCTACCGAGCTAAGCTTTGCGCTATGAAATCTTACGCCGCAAAAATTTAAATTTCGCTCGCCATAAAAGATAAAATTTCGCGTAGCAAAAATCACGAGATTTTGCCTGCGATCAAAGCAAAAAACGCACTCTTGCAAAGACGCAGCATTCTTGCAAAACGCGTAAATTTCGTCGCTACGATAGAATTTTCTCACAAAACTAGCTCCTAAATAAAACGGCGATTTTACAAAAATCTCTCTAAATTTACGCTTTTAAAGCCGCTACAAATGCCCTAATCTCCGCTTCTTGCAGCCTCTTGATCTCCTTGCCGATCGCAGCGCCACGCAGATTGCGAGCGACATCCGCGGCGCAAACCAAGCTTTTAAATTTTTTATCCCAAATCCCAAGCCGCTTTGATGCTTGCACCCTACCTTTACAATACAGCCCGAGCCACTGCTTAAGCGGCATTTTTAGAGCGATTTTACATAGCTGCTCGTCGCTTACCCGCTTAAAAAACGGCTCACTAAGTAGCCTTTTATAAAGAGAATTTAGCCCTAAATTCTTTAAAATTTTATTTTTATCTAATCCTAAAAAATTCAAAAACGCGTATAAAAAAAACATTTCATTTCTTACGAAAGATTCGCCGCGCTCTATGAATTGCATCAGTCGCTCGTGCACTAGCGGATCAATCTGCAATCCAAAAACCCGCTCATAAAGCCCCAGCTCTTGCATCAGCATCATCCCATATCGGTGTGCAGGTGCACGGAAAAATTTAATCAGCTCTGCTTTAACGCGCTCGCAACTAAGATCGCTAATGTCGATGCCGCGCATAAGCTCTAAGGTGCGCGGCTCGGCGCGAAGCTCAAATCTCGCGGCAAACTGCACCGCGCGATACACGCGCAAGCTATCCTCCACGAAAGTGTGCGGATCAACCACTCGCAAAATACGCGCGCGCAGATCCGCAAGCCCGCCGTAAAAATCGAGCACTTTACCGCTTATAGCGTCTATCATCATCGCATTGATCGTAAAATCGCGCCGCCTACTAGCCTCATGTTCGTCCGTAGCCAACGCGACGCTAAAGCCCTTGTGTCCGATGCCTGTCTTACTCTCGGTGCGCGGAAGCGAGATGTCGAAGTTTTTGTATTTATAGACGAAGTAACTCTTGCCGACGCCCTGTGCACCGAAGTCTTGCATAATTTGCTCAAAACGGCGCGGACCCACATCGTAAAGCTCCACATCCACATCAGCGCTCGCCCGCCCCAAAAAATGATCGCGCACGCAGCCGCCCACCAGATATATGCGTGAACTAAATTTTTTAAGATAATCTAAAAGTGCGATGAAATCGTCATTTTGATAGATTTTTAAGTCGGTTTTCGATACTTGCAAGCAAAAATTCCATAAATTTTAAATTTAGCTCCACGCGCGCGTTCAAATCGCCCTTCTCAAAAGCGTTCAGCCCCTCAAAAAGCACTAAAATTCGCTCTTTTATCGCGCTCAAAAACTCCGCCTCGCTTGAAATTTTAAAATCTGCATTTGCGAGATATTTTGATTTGTCGCCCGCTTGAGGTTGTCTCGCGGCCTCAAGATGTCGCGCTGCTTCAGGCTGGCGCAGGGCGGAATTTTGAGCACCAGAAGAAGCAAAACTTCCAGCTTGCATATCCTGCGCGGTGGAATTACGAAGCTGCGGCGTGGCGAGCTCATGATCTCGCGCCTCAGGGATCGTAAAATTCTGCGGCTGCGAAACGAAATTTTGCTGCTGCGCGGCAGCATTGCGGATCTCTAGCGCGGCGGAATTTTGAGCTTGAAGCGACGCTAAATCCTGCTTTTTAGAATGAGCCGCACTGAAATAATAGTCAGCTTCGCTTTCTTTGAAATCAGAGCCAGACCCAAAATCGTCATTGCTTAGCTCCTTAAAATGCGCGCCTAAAATACGAGGCGTCAAATCTTGCTCGCTTTGAGAGTCGTCATCCGTAGAATTTAGCGCTAATTCAAAATCTTTACTTTCGGCAGAGCTTTGCGCTATGCTTGCGTCCCTGCTTTGCGGCGAAGCAAACCCATTCATATCGCTACCTAGACTATCGTAAATTTCGCCTGCGATGCCCGATAAATCACGCAAGCTTTCGTCAAATTTTGCGGCGAAGCTTTTTAAAATTTCATCGTTTGCAAAGGTTGAATTTGTGGAATTTTTGCTACTTGCAGAAGCAGAATTTTTAAAATTCTCTCCGTTTAGGGAGGCGGAAGCCGCAGAATTTTGACCGCCTGTAAGATCAGAGTTTTTAAAATTCTCCTCGCTGGAAAAAGTAAAATTTCCATCTTTTGCGGCAGATTTTTTTAAAGTAGCGTTCGCTGCAAATTCCACGCTGCTAGGCGCAGAGCTCTTACTCGCCATGGGATTTGAATGATCGAAGGCGGAATTTAAAGCGTCCGATGAAACAAAGCGCGAAGTGGAATTTTTAGTATCTAAGGAAGTGAAATTTTGCGCGTTTGATGAAGCGATATCCGGTGCAGATGTGGAATTTAAGGCGCTAGATGCAATAGGATCTGGCGTAAAAGAAGCGGGGCTTAAAGCATCCTGCGCTTCTACTTCAGCGCCGTTTGCATTCACAGCCCCCTCTTGCTGCACCGCCAAATCTTGCGCGCGCTTTTGTGCTTTCATCTCATTTACTGCTTCGATGATATCTTCCAGTTCATTTTCATACATCAATTAGCCACCTCTTAAATTCCGCTTGTTTGTGCGCATCGACGCTAAAAAAGCGCTCCAGCATCGCCATATTGACGCCAGAGCTTACTCGATGATTCAAATTTAGCCGCGCAAAAAGCACCGCCGCATCGCCATCTTGCGGATTATCACGTAAAATACCGCGACAAATCCGCATTGCGCCGTAGATATCGCCTTTTTTCTCAAGCTCCATAGCGTATGCTAGCGCGCCATTCAAAGCTAGCTCCTAAGCCTTAGCCGCGTAATCTGCGATGATCGAGCCGATCTCTGCGGTCGAGCAAATTTCTTTGGCGTCGTACTGCGCGATATCCTTGGTGCGGTATCCGTCGCGAAGCACGGCGCGCACGGCGCTTTCGATCGCGGCTGCGGCCTCATTTTCGCCAAATGCGTATTTTAGCATCATCGCAGCGCTTAAAATCGTAGCGATCGGGTTTGCGATACCCTGCCCCGCGATATCGGGCGCGCTGCCGTGGATCGGCTCGTAAATTCCTACCTTACCGCCGATACTCGCACTCGGAAGCAATCCGATCGAGCCGCAGATCATGCTCGCCTCATCACTTAAAATATCGCCGAATAAATTCTCCGTCAAAATCACGTCAAACTGCGCGGGCGCCCGCACGAGCTGCATCGCGGCGTTATCGACGTACATAAACTCTAAATTTATCCCCTCGTAATTTTTTGCTAGCTCGCTTACGACCTCACGCCACAGCTGGCTTGTTTCAAGCACGTTGGCCTTATCCACGAGCGTTATCTTTTTGTTTCGCAAAAGCGCGGCCTCAAAGGCAACTTTTGCGACGCGCTCGATCTCGGCGGCGTTGTAGCACATCGTATTTAGCGCGTCCTTTTCGTTTTTAACGCGCGGCTGCCCGAAATAAATCCCGCCCGTAAGCTCGCGCACCACCATTATATCGACGCCTTTGATGATCTCCGGCTTTAGCGTCGAAGCGTTTATCAGCTCATCAAAAATCATCGCAGGACGCAGATTTGCAAAAGCTCCAAGCTCTTTGCGGATTTTCAGTAGCCCACTTTCGGGGCGCAGTTCGCGCGGCAGGCCGTCCCATTTAGCGCCGCCGATCGCACCGAAAAGCACCGCATCGCTCGATTTAGCGGTATTTAGCGTCTCATCCGGAAGCGGAACGCCCATAATATCGATCGCCGCACCGCCCATCAAGCGGTAGCCAAAATTTAGCTCGAAATTAAATTTATGGCTTACGGCATCAAGCACCTTGATCGCTTCTTCGATGATCTCGGGGCCGATTCCGTCGCCTTTTATCACGCATACGTCGTATTTTTTCATCCAAATTCCTTACAAGTTTATCTTTGTTTTTGCGTAATTTATCGCTCCGCCCGCGTCGAGTAGCTTTTGCATAAATTCGGGGATTGCGCCGAATTTATACTCAGTTTTTTGAGTTAAATTTTTAATTACGCCGCCCTTTAGATCGATGCTAAGCTCGTCGCCCTGCGCGATCTTATCCGTCTCGTCGCATTCGAGGATCAAAAATCCCGTGTTGAAGCTGTTTCGATAAAAAATCCTAGCGAAGTTTTTTGCGATCACGCATGAAATCCCGGCGGCCTTAAGCGCCATCGGAGCGTGCTCGCGCGAGCTGCCGCAGCCGAAATTTTTCCCCGCTACGATGATGTCGCCGCGAGCGATTTTGGACGAAAAATCCTTGTCCGCATCCTCCATAATGTGCGTCGCAAGCACCGCCGCGTCGGATGTATTTAGGTAGCGCGCCGCGATAATAATGTCGGTGTCGATATCATCGCCGAATTTCCATACTTTTGCCATATTTCCGCCTTAAATTTTAAAATAGATGTGCGATTTTACCGATAAATTTATTAAAATCCGCTCAATCGCTCCGATATGAGGGCGGAATTCCTCGCTTGAAATTTATGGCTAAATTTAAACGCGAGAGCGTAGAGATGGAAAGTGCGGAGGCGTTAAATTTTAAAACGACAGCGCAAAGGAAACAGAATTGCGGCTCGTCGGTTTTACGTCTTGCGAACGCAGAATTTTAGCGAGCAGTCTTAAATTTAGCTAAAAATATAACCTAAATTTTAAAATTTAGCCTAATTTCTAGGATTTCAAAAATTATTAAATTTAGAGAGTTTGCGCCGTATATAAGCAAAAATAAAGAGCGTTTCGGTATAATCCGATCTTCCAAAACCAAATACACAACGACACAAGGAGATTTTATGGCGAGCCCAAAAGACGCCTTAAGCCCCATCGAGCAATTCTTCGACGAAAATCAAAAAAGCTACATCACCTACGAAAGACTGATAAAATTTTTCGACAAAGCCCCCACCGCGACGGCTGTTAAGAAGGTCGAAGCGCTTACGAAAAAATTCGACGTTGAGCTAATCTCCGCCGCGGAAATCTCCAAAATCAAAAATTTAGAGGACGCGAAGCTCAAAGAAGCCACGCAAAAAAAGCTGCTGGACGAGGGCTGGGACGAGGAGTTTGACCTATCCAGCGACGTCGAGCTTTTGGAGTGGAGCCGTTCGGACAGCCCGGTGCGGATGTATCTACGCGAAATGGGACAGATCCCGCTGTTAACGAAAGAAGAGGAGATCGAGATCAGCAAAAAAATCGAGCTCGGCGAGGACATCATCATCGACGCGTTTTGCTCGGTGCCATATCTGATCGATTTCATTTTAGATTATAAAGAGCCGCTCATCAACCGCGAACGCCGCGTCAAGGAGCTTTTTAAGAGCTTTGACGACAGCGACGAAGAGGGTGAAGACGAGGACGAAGAGGAACTATCAGAGGAGGATTACGACGACGAGGAGGATGAGGAGAGCGCGGACGAGGCGAAGCAAAGGCGCTCTAAAAAGAACGATAAGCGCGCTCTAAAGGTCATCGAAAGCTTCAAGGCTCTCGAAAAAGCCAAAAAGGACTGGATGAAATTTGCCGAGAAAAATGCCGAGGCGATTAAGGAGAGCAAGGGAATTTTATCGAAGCTGAACTTGGCGTTTAAAAAGAAAATTTTAAAAGAAAAGCTCATGGATCTGGGGCCTACGAGCAAGCTCATCACCGAGATCGTAAAATCGATGGAGACCGCGCTAAAAAGCGACGAGGGCTTTGAAAAGGAGCTCAAGCGCTTAGAGTACAAGCTGCCGATGTTTAGCGCCGAACTGCGCGAAAATCACAAAAAAATCCTAAAAGAGATCACGAGGCTTAGCAAAGACGACATCATCGCGCGCGTGCCGGAAGCTACGATGGTCTCGACTTATGTCGATATAAAAAAGCTCTTTTTGACAAAAGAGGCGAGCAAAAAAAGCTTCAACCTCGAGCCCGAGCGGCTAAAAGAAATTTTAGAGCAGATCAAGCGCGGCAAGCGCATCAGCGATAACGCAAAGGCGCGCATGGCTAAGTCCAACCTGCGCCTGGTCGTCTCCATCGCCAAGCGCTACACGAACCGCGGGCTGCCGTTTTTAGACCTCATCCAGGAGGGCAACATCGGGCTTATGAAGGCGGTGGATAAATTTGAATACAAGCGCGGCTATAAATTTTCGACCTATGCGACGTGGTGGATCCGCCAGGCGATCTCGCGTGCCATCGCTGATCAGGCCCGCACGATCCGCATCCCGATCCATATGATCGAGACGATAAATCGAATTAATAAAATCACGCGCAAATATATGCAAGAGGGCGGCAAAGAGCCCGATATCAACGTCATCGCGCAAGAGGTAGGCCTTAGCGTCGATAAAGTAAAGCAGGTCATCAAAATCACAAAGGAGCCGATCAGTCTAGAAGCGCCGATCGGAAACGAGGACGACGGCAAATTCGGCGATTTCGTCGAGGACAAAAGCTCGGTTTCGCCGATCGAGCAAATTTTAAAATCCGATCTCAAAGAGCAGATCGACGATATTTTAGAACAGCTCAACGACCGCGAGCGCACGGTGATCCGCATGCGATTCGGGCTACTTGACGACGAGAGCGACCGCACGCTTGAAGAGATAGGCAAGGAGCTCAACATCACTCGCGAGCGTGTCCGCCAGATCGAAAGCTCGGCGATCAAAAAGCTAAAACACCCAAAAATCGGCCGCAAACTCAAAACCTATATCGAGAGCTAAAGCAAAACGCCGATATAATTTACTCTTTTTACTCTTTGAACGCCCGGCAAATTTAAAAATCTATTAGATAGCCGGGCTTTGGCGTCGGTATGATTGATCCTGACGCACGACAAAATTTAAATCCGCTAAGATCCGAGCCGGGGCTGCCAATAATATATTTTTAGTCTAAATTTTATCAGGCGGAGCAACAAATCAAGGCATAGTAAAATGCAGCAGTACTTAAAACTCCGATTTTTATGGGTTTAGGGTTTGAAGTGCGTAGGTTTCAAACTCCAGTGGAGAGAATTTACACGCCGAGCCTATGAGCCGCGAATTAGCGGAAAAATCAGTTTCAAATTCCAGTGGAGTAAATTTACATCAGCCCTCATAGGCTTTGCCGATCGCGCTTTGCTCGTTTCAAACTCCAGCGGAGAGAATTTACACAACGATTTGATCTTTAGCATCCTCAAAAATTTTCAGTTTCAAACTCCAGCGGAGAGAATTTACACAGCGTTAGGAATTCTATTTTTCTAGGCTATGAATATTGAAGTTTATATTTTTACCCCTTAAATTTAGATAAGCAGCAAAGGCGGCTTAGAATAAAACGCCGTATTTGTAGTGTTTTGCAAATTTTAGCTAAAGCTTTATCCGCACAATTTTCAAAATTCCGACTAAAATAGGTAGTGCAATTTAACGGCGCAAAAGCGTCATCGTTTCGGCTTACTATCATTCCGCCTCGCACCATTTGGCTAGCTTACTGCGCGCCGACAAACCGGCAGCTCGGTACCGGCAAGCTTTGGCACACGCTCAATCGCATCCCACTGCTATACTGCCGTACTCGCAATCGCAGCGCCCATAAATTTGCCGCATTGCCGTGCTGGCAACCGCAATACTATCTTAAATTTACTGCTCCGCCGTGCCGTCTCTCTCTTAAAATTCACCTTCTGCAGCCAAGGGTGTGCTGGATAACACGACATCGGTATTTTTGTCTCGCTCTTAAATTTATCTCTCGTAGCGCCGCTAAATTTAACCGCGTCGCAAGCTGCGCTTTCTAAAATAGCTATAAATCCAAGCTCCAAGCACTAAAACCACCCCGAGGCAATACATATAAAAAGCCGCGCCGTTTTCATACTCCACGTCCTGCGCGGTAAAAATGGACTGCGACATCTCGGGGTTTCGCGCCGCCTCGTCCGCGATCTGCGCCATCACCTCATCATCATGCACGTCTAGCGTGATCTTTCGCAGCTCGATGAAATTCGTCCGCTTATCCAGATGCCTGCCGCTGCGACCCGTGACGTAAACGCTATGCGAGTAGAAATTTAGATAGTAAAATCCCGCGTCGTCCTTAAAAAGTTCCTCCGAGATCTGCCGCACGGCGCCTTTAAACGGATTGTCGCCCGCCCTTTTTAGCGCGCTTAGCCTGCTGGCGTCTGCGCCAAATTTATAATAAACGTACCAAAATGCGTCCTTGAGCCAACCCTTAATGCCGCTAGCGTGCGGACGATTTAAAATTTTATCCTTGCTTAGATAAAATATGCCGTTTTTGCTCGCAAACAGCATGTATTCCTGATGCCCGCTCTGAAAATTTAGCGGCGTATAGGGCTCGTTTGCGGGGTCAAATCTCTCGCCATTCATCAGCACCGCGCCCGTAGCTGGATCAAAAAGAAACTCTATGCCGGCGTTTGGCTCCACGAGATACATCTGCTCGCTAGGCGTGAAATTTAGCCTCTCACCGTCCGCATAGACGCTGCGTCCGTCGCTTAGCCAATTATCGATCAGGCGAAAGTGCGCGGGCGAGCCGGGGCCGTCTTCGTGTATGATTTTTAGCCTTATCTGTTTTAGATTTTTTGCATCCGCACCCGCTAAAATTTTACCCTCGTAAAATACCCGCTCGCCGTCGGTGGCGACGTAAGGGCTCTCGGTCAGCGGCGAGATAGGCGCGCTAGTATCAAGTCTAGCGTATGGGTAGTTGTACTCCTGCGGCCATTTGGAGAGCCCGAAGGCGTGGAAAAATACCTTGTAAATGTAGCTTATCGCGCCGCCCGTGCGCTGCGTAACGTCCGAGCAGAAGTAGCTCACGCGCCCGTCGCTGTAGTATCGCGCGCCGATCTTTTGCGTGCGCGCGGGATCCAGCCCCGACATCTTGCGAGCGCCGCAAAATACGCGGTTAGCGTCCATACCGACGTTTGTGTAGGAGTATCTGCCGGTATCAAGCGCGCGAAAGCTCGCTGCGTCCGCACCGCCCTCTAGCTCGTAGGGAGCGAGGTTCCGAGAGCGTAGGTAAATTTTGCCGCCGATGTTGTAGTAATCGCTGCTGCCGATCTTTTGCGCGTCTGCGGGCAGCTCGCGCGAGCGGTCATACACCGATAGCTCATAGATGAAAACGAGCGAGACGAACATCGACAAGAAAAGTACCGCAAAGAGGAGCTTTAGCGCCTTTTTATCAAATTTGTTTAAATTATTCGCCTTTTTCATAAGGCAATTATATATCTTGCTAGTTTAAAACGTTAGAAATTTGAAAGCGTTTGCGGGAAATTTTAAAATTTAGGTGCGGTAAATTTGGCGGCGAAAGATACGGATAAATTTGACGGCAAAGCCTAAGCTCAAATTTGCCCGCAACCGCGCGAAACGACTCACGCTCCGCGCAAATTTAACTTAGTAGCCGTCAAAATGCTTGGTCTTTGGCAGCACCAAATTTAGCGTGATGCCGATGAGCGCGCCAAGACCTACGCCGCTAAAGCTCATCGCGCCAAAATCCAGCACCATGCCTCCGATCGCGCAGACGAAGATAAGCGCGACGATGATCATATTGCGCGGCTCGGCCAGATCCACGCTGTTTTTGATCAGAGTCTCCATGCCCACGCTAGCAATGATACCGAAAAGCAGCAGCATGATGCCGCCGATGACGGGAGCGGGAATCGTAGAGAGCGCGGCGCCGAGCTTGCCCACGAAAGCTAGCAGTATCGCAGCAAGCGCGGCAAAGGTCATGATAGCGGGATTATAGGCCTTCGTGATGCTGACTGCGCCCGTGACCTCGGAGTAAGTGGTGTTTGGCGGCCCGCCGAAGCAGCCTGCTAGCGACGTCGCGAGCCCGTCGCCGAGCAGCGTGCTTTTAAGCCCAGGATTTTTTAGGAAATTTTCCTTCGTGACGTTGCTGATCGCAAGCATATCGCCGATGTGCTCGATCGCGGGCGCGATAGCGATAGGTACCATGTAGATCACCGCTTCGAGCTTAAAAACCGGCGCGGTGAAATGCGGCAGCACAAACCACGGCGCGTTTAAAATCGGCGTAAAATCCACGATCCCGACAAATAGCGACGCGCAGTATCCAGCCGCGATACCACACAGTATCGGCACGAGGCGCAGCATGCCGCGACCAAACATCATAACGACGATAACCGCCGAAAGCGAGATGAGCGCGATGGTAAGCGACTGCCCTTGCGTATAAAGCGCCTCTTTGCCCTTGCCCATGACCATATTTACGGCTGCTGGCGAGAGGATGAGACCGATCGTCATGATGACGGGGCCGACGACCACGGGCGGTAAAATTTTATGCAAAAACCCTTCGCCTTTGAGCCTAATGAGCAGGCTCAGAACCACGTAAAAAAGCCCCGCCGCGATCACTCCGCTCATCGTCGCGGCGATGCCCCACTCTTTCACACCAAAGCTTAGCGGCGCGATGAACGCAAAACTAGACGCGAGAAAGATCGGCGGGACGTGTTTGCGCGTGATGAGCTGAAACAGCAGCGTGCCGATACCCGCCGTAAACAACGCCACGGACGTATCAAGCCCCGTTAAGATCGGCACCAGCACGAGTGCGCCGAACGCGACGAATAGAAACTGTACGCCGACAAGAGCGTCGCGTAGCCTGAGATTGTAGCCTTCGTATTTTTCCATCTTCTCCTCTTTTATCTTTGCGATTTGCCTCGCGAGCGTCTTTAACGGAGCTAGTAAAAATTTAGCTTGATAGACCATATACCTTATCTTTGCTAAAT
>CAUUSU010000026.1:0-11758 GCA_963547835.1 uncultured Campylobacter sp. | reverse complement strand
TTTTTGGAATTTGCCTGGGTCATCAGCTGCTAAGCAACGCGATGGGATATGAGACTTACAAGCTGAAATTCGGCCAGCACGGCGCAAACCACCCCGTGCAAAACTTGCGCACCAAATCGATCGAGATCACCGCGCAAAATCACAACTACAACGTCCCAGAAACGATCGCGCAGATCTGCGAGATCACGCACCGAAATCTTTTCGACGGTACGATCGAGGGGGTTCGCTACAAAGACTATCCCGTATTTTCGGTGCAGCACCATCCCGAAGCCAGCGCAGGGCCTACCGAGAGCAAATATATCTTTAAAGAATTTCTTGAAATTTTATGATTTTTTAAATTTCGCCCGTATGAAATTTTACCGCGGTCGTGCGGTAAAATTTTAAATTTACGGCGAGTTTTAAATTCTAACGCGGTCTTTGCGTCGTAAATTTAAAACCCGTCGCAGCCTGGATAATTGCAGGCTAGAGTAGCGTGTAAAGCGCACTTTTGCAGACTGAGGATTGCCGCGGTGATTTTGGATTAAGCAGCTTTTTGGATGAAACGGATCTGTGCCAGTCGCGATTTTAAATTTAAACCGGCTGCGCGCCGCATGCTTTTCATTTGCGCGATTTTGCTTCCACGTAGCTTTTAAGCGCACGCGCGGCTAAATTTCATGCGTTTTAAATTTAAAAATTGGGCTTGCTACGCTTAGCCCTTTTAAAACAGATCCTGCGGCACATTTAGCATGGCTTCAAGCCCTTAAATTTGACGAACCATTTTGTTGCCGTTAAAAGTTACGCTAGTAAGCTGCCCTGTCGCCCGTAAAATTTTATCTAACGTCGTCCGCCCGCTAAAGTCTTATTGACGCAATTTTGACAGTTATGCCCTAGTTTTTGATAAACTATACCTGCTCTTAAAATCTTATCAGCGCCGTTTCATTTCCCTCTAAAAGCCATTTGCCTAAAATAAAATTCCACTCCGCCGCGTAGCGAAATTTTACCTACGCTAGCTTTGAAATTTTACTTCCAGCCCCTTTTAAATCTCTTTCGCACTGATAAGATTTATCTCGCGTCACTTTAAATTTTGACCATCCCTATGCTGCGGTTTTTACTCACGCTTGTTTTTTTAATCCCGCCCATATTTGCACCTAAAATAAGAGTTGTGTTACTTTATGAAATTAAATTTTTAACTTAACATTATTTTAAGCTCAATAAAAGAGAAAATTTGAAAGAATTTCGTTTGAAATTTCGCCTTTAGGGGTCTGCTATGAGCTGCGCTTTAAAAGAGCTGGACGTCTTGCTAGTCGAGGACGATACTAAATTACTAGCCTCGCTGCATAAGGCGTTTGAGGGTATTTTTAACAACGTTTACAATGCCCAAAACGGGCTTGAAGGTGTGAAAAAATTCAAAAAATTTAGTCCCAATCTCGTCATTACCGATATTTTAATGCCAATCGAGGATGGGCTTGAGATGATACGTCAGATTAAGCAGATCTTTCCGCATGCCCCTATCGTGGTGCTTAGCGGCTTCAGTAGGGAGGAGCAGCTAAAAGGCGTTATGGAGATTGGCGTCGAGCGGTATTACTTTAAGCCGGTAGATATCGCCGCATTTGTGCTAGAGATAAGTGCGCTGATGAAGTCTAAGCTGGACTCTGTACGAGTCGTAAATATGGGTGCGGGCTACGTATTTGACGGGCTTCGTCGTATTTTACTGAAGGATGGCGAGCAGATCGTGCTTACTAAAAAGGAGCTTTCTTTTGTTTCGCTGCTAGCCAGTCGCGTGGGCGAGCTGGTACTTTACGAGGAGATCAAGCGTTATGTTTGGACCGAAGGAGCCGTGAGTGATACGGCGCTTCGCACTTTCGTCAAGCGTATCCGCGATAAAGTGGGAGGCGAAATCATAAAAAACGTCCCGAGCCTGGGATACAAGATCGAGCTTGAGCCCGCTTAAATTTGATCGCGTTTTTGCCGCTTTGTAATTTAAGGAATTTTATTCGTAAAATTTTGCGTCGAAATATGCCGCGATTAATGCGGAGCGAGGTAGAATTTTGCACTCAAAGCGTCACAGATTAAAATTTTACGCTAATCCAAAACTTGCTAAATTTGACTTGATAAAATTTAACCTCTCAAGCTTTTCAAAAACTTCTTTGCTTAAAAGCCCAAACTAAAAATTTCTTGCTAAAATATCGCAAAATTCCGCGTTCTGCGAATCGCTCTAAAGGATTTGTTTTGAAAAATTTGCCCTCTAAAAATCTCTTTGTCTACACCAGCTCGCGTGCGCTACGCGCGGCGCTGCAAAGCGAGAGCGGCGGCGTGCTGGTGCCCAGGATTACGTTGGCGGAATTCTACGAAAAGGCGCTTTTTGTACCGGATCTTGTCGCTTGCGGCGAGATAGACCGCGCGCTTTTTATGAAACAAGCGGTAAACGAGAGCAAGCGCGCAGGCGAAAGGCTGAAATTCCCTAGCGAGCTTTACGAGTTTATGCGCAACCGCGAGTATCTTTTTAGCTTTTTTAAGGAGCTTGCGACGGAGCGCGTAAGTATCGATGCGCTCGATCTTAGCGACACCTACGCGTGGTACGCCGAGCATTTTGAAATTCTGCGAGAGCTAGCGGGGGCGTATGCAAGGATTCTGCGCGAGCATAGATTTTACGACGAGATCACATTGCCCGCGCTTTATGAGCTAAACGAGTCCTATCTGCGCGGATTTGAGCGGATAGAAATCAACATCGACGGCAATCCTAGCGCATTTGAGTTCGAGGTTTTTAAGCGCGCTGCGGAGCTTAGCAAGGTTGTGTTGAGCTTTAGAGCCACGACTTTAAATTCCAAGCCCGTGCGCGCGGTGGAGGAGCTTTGCGGTATAAGTCTAGAGTTAGGTTTTGCATACCGCGTAAATCTTAGTACGGGTGAAATTTTAAGCCGAGAGCTGCTAAGCATGGGCGGAGCGGTTGTGTGTAGAGGCTTTGAGTTGCGAAGCTTGCAGGCTAGCTACGTTTTTGAAAAAATTTCATCCTTCGTGCGCGCGGGCATCGCGCCGGAGCGCATCGCGGTGATTTTGCCCGACGAGAGTTTTGCCGGCACGCTGCGGCTTTACGACGAGCGCATCGCAAGGGCTCGCGGCTCGCACAGGCTGCTAAATTTTGCGATGGGAGAGAAGCTTAAAGATAGCCTATTTTACGTAACGCTAGAGAAAATTTCGCAGTGCTTAAAAGAAGCGCGCACGCCGAAATTTGGCGTAGATTACCGCGCATTCAAAAGCCCAGGCGGAGGATCTTTGGATACGGAGGATTTTGCGGTACAGCAAAATTTAGCGCTAGGTAATTTCGCTTCCGAGAATTCTGCATTGCAAAATTTAGCACAGCAAAATTCCGAGCTGGATTGCGAAATTTTTTCAAATTCTAAAATGGATTTAAATTTTATATCTGCGCGAGAGTTTGAAAATACGGCAAATTTTGAAATTCTGCACGAAATTTCGGCGGAACGCGCGGATAGTGTGGGAGAGCAAAGCTTTTCTTTGGATATTGCAGAGTTGCAAGAGTCCTTGGAGTGTGCGCAGCAGCGCGATTATTCGGTTAGTGCAAAACGGCAGGAGCCTTCAAGGAAGCAGCAAGGGAGCCTACGATACTCTATGCAACTGGAGCATATAGAGCTTGAGGAAGAAGATGGGTATTCAAAAAGCCCTGAGCAGCGCGATCGTTTTAGGCACTCTAAAATGCGCGAGGACGCAGATGAGTATCCGCAGCGCCCAAACCCACAGGAGCTTGATCTGTTTTTTGCGAGTGTGGGCGTGGATGAGGCACTTTTTGGTGAGTTCGCATGCGATTTTGCAAAGCAAGTAAGCTTCGAGCATTTTGCGGCACTAATTGTAAAGCTCGCCTGTTTACCTAAAATTAGCGACGCGCTGCTGCAAGAAAAGCTAAAAGAGCCACTATATCTAATTAAAATTTTGCTTCGAAAATTTAAGGACGAAAACCTAAGCTTGGGCAATCTAATCGATCTTTTTTTGTTAGAAATTTCGCGCATTAAGCTTGATGATGTTCGTGGCGGAAAGGTCACGGTAATGGGGCTTTTAGAGAGCCGCGGACTGCAATTTGACGGTGTGATAATCCCCGATTTTAACGATGATCTAGTGCCAAAGCGCAGTAGCGGAGAGATGTTTTTAAACTCCGCTTTACGCGCTAGAGCAGGGCTCATCAGCCACGCAGATCGCGAAAATTTACAAAGATTTTACTACGACGGCTTGCTAAGAGGCGCTAAAAAAAGCGCGATTTGCTATCTGCAAAGCGTCGAGAAGTTGCCTTCGCGGTTTTTGAAAAGCTTTGAAGTGCGACAAGACGCGGAATTTTCGCAGGAGGATTATTTGCGGCTTTTTGGGAGAGAGGAATTTAAGCCCGCCTTATGCGGACAAGAAGATCCCGTGGCTCGCCATGATTTTTTTGCCGAGGAGCTGTCATTCTCGCGGCTGGATACGTTTTTAGAATGCAAGAGGAAGTATTATTACCGCTACGTTTTAGGGCTGAGGGAGGGGCTAAAATTCGGCGAGGACAATGCGCTTTTGGGTAAAATTTTACATACGAGTTTTCAGCGTTTATACGAGCGAGCGGGGATGAAATTTAGCATGGAAAAATTTCGCCCTATTTATTCGCAGCTTGCGCGAGAAGCAGGGATTGCGCGCTTTGATGCGGAGCTTGAGCTAAAAGCTGTAGAAAAGCTAGCTGGGCTTTTGAAAGAGCATGAGCAAATTTGGAGCTTTAGCGGTAGTGAAGTATCGCTAAAAGGCGAGCTTGACGGAGTACGGCTGAGCGGGCGGATCGACCGCATCGACGAAGATAAGGCAGGGCGGAAGTTTATCATTGATTACAAACGTGGTTCAGCTAAAAAGCATATGGAAAAATTCCAGCTTACGTTTTATCGCGCGCTTTTGGCTCAGGAGTGCGAATGCGCCTATCTGTCGCTAAAAGATTGCGCGTTTGCGGCTCCTGGCGACAAAACGCCTAGCTTAGAAAATCTGCGCGAGACGCTAAGCTCTATCGGCAAGGAATTTGCAAGCGAGGTTGCCTTTACTCGTACGGAAGCGGTGCAAAGTTGCGAATACTGCGATTATAAAATCATTTGCAAGGGGCAGATCGATGGCAAAATTTGAAAATTATCTGGCGCTTGAAGCAAGCGCAGGCAGCGGCAAGACCTTCAATCTTGCAGTGAGGTTCATCGAGCTGGTGCTAAAAGGCGAGCCGATCAATGAAATTTTAGCGCTTACCTTTACTAAAAAAGCGGCCGCTGAGATGAAAACGCGCATCGTAGAGAAATTTCAAAATTTGCTTATCGAGCGTGACGGCGCTCTTGTGCCAAGCCCCGAGCTGGCGCAAATTTGCGAGGATCTGAATATGAGCGCGAATGAGGTTTTGGCGGCGCAGCAGCGCCTACTGCCTAAATTTTTAAGCGAGAGCCTAAACGTCTTTACCTTCGATGCGTTTTTTGCAAAGGCTCTGCGCTCGTTTGCGTTAAATAGCGGCATCGATCCAAGCTTTGAAAACGATGAAGGGATTTTGAGTGTGCAGCAGGCGGCGTTTTTAGGCGCGATTTGTAAAAACGAAGCGCTATTAAGAGAGGTCGTGGATTATGTAAGCGACTCAGGAATGACAAAGAGCGAGTTTTTAAATAGCTTGCAAAGCATTTGGAGAGGCGATATAAGCATAAATCCGCCCACGCTTCCCGCAAGCTCCGCGCTAGCAGAGATAAATGAAATTTTATCCTGCTTGCAAAAAGCGGCGAGAGATGCGGGCGTAAGCGCTGGAGCCGTAAATGGGCTAAGCCCTGTTAGTGATCTGTCAAAATTATCCTCTGGTTTCATTCTTTCGGCTCTTGCTAATGGCAGTTTCGATTATCCGCGCTCACAGCTTAAAAAAATTTCGCATCTTGACGGCGAGTTAGCAAGGCTAAAAGACGCCGTAGCTCGCGAAATAGCGTGGATGGATGCGACATATGCAGTTAAGCTGGCAGGACTAATTAAAATTTATGCCGAAGCGCTTAAATCGGTGCAGCGCAAAAGCGGCAAGCTCACGTTCGGTGATGTCACTGCAGCCGTGCACTCGCTGCTAAATCTAAGCGCAGAGGCGTTACAGGGCAACCGCGAGCTTTTGTATTTCAGGCTCGATTCTAAAATCACGCATATTTTAATTGACGAATTCCAAGATACCGACATTTGCCAGTATGAAATCATGCTGCCGCTAATCTCTGAGGCGCTTGCTGGCAAAGGAGAGGAAGAGCGCTGCGGTAGCTTTTTTTACGTAGGCGATAAAAAACAGAGCATCTATAAATTTCGCGGCGCAGAGAGAAAAATTTTTGATATTTTGCGCGAGCAGTTTAGTCAAATCAAAACGCAGAGCCTGCCGTGCAATTATCGCAGCTTAAAACTCATAGTAAAATTTGTAAATGA
This sequence comes from uncultured Campylobacter sp., assembly GCA_963547835.1. Classification (GTDB taxonomy): domain Bacteria; phylum Campylobacterota; class Campylobacteria; order Campylobacterales; family Campylobacteraceae; genus Campylobacter_B. Next base: position 5,344 of record CAUUSU010000026.1, on the reverse strand, counting down.
GATCTTGCGCGATAAATTTGCGTCTTATGAAGATCAAATCGCAGCAAATAAGCTAGATAGCGATCTGCCCGCTTCGGTGCTACAAAAAATCAAGGACTATCCGCTTTCCCATCCGCAAATGCCGCTATTTGAGGTGCAAAGCGACGATTACGGCTACGTAGCGGCGTTTTCATACGACGATGTGCTAAAGGGGGCTGCGGAGCAAGCGCGCAGGCTTATTGAGGAGTGCGGCGTAAGAGCTGATGATATAGCGATTTTATGTTGGAAAAACGAGCATGTAAGCGCGCTAAAAGAGATGCTATCGGAATTTTGCGAGGTGTGTAGCGGCTCAAATAAGGCTCTGCGTTGCAGCGAGCAGATAAATGCCGTAATTCAATACGCGAAATTCTGCGTAGGTGGCGATGAAATTTATCTGCGAAACGCCGAAGCGATTTTAGGGAGGCGGCTTAAAAAGATAGCGGTCGATCTGCATAAAAACGCGCAAAAAACGGCAGAATTTATAGCTAGCGCGCTGAAGCTAAATTTTGTCGATCCAGATCTGTTGCTATTTTTTGAGACGCTGGCAAAATTTAATAGTTTTAGCGAGTATCTGTTTGCAAACGACGAAACGGAGGTATTTGCCAAGGAACAAAGCGGCATTAAAATTATGACCGTGCATAAGTCCAAGGGGCTTCAGTTCCCGCACGTAATCGTTTGCGACCGCATCGGGGGAAAAGACCGGGGTGAGAGCTCAAAGCTCGCGACGGACTATGATTTTACCACGCATAAGTGGAGAATTTTTTATAAATTTGCGAGCAGAAAGAGCCTGGATGCGGAATTTGCGGCGCTAATGGATGAAAACGATCGCTCTACGCATGAAGAGGACATAAACAAGCTCTACGTAGCATTTACACGCGCTGAACGCTCGCTCATCATCGTAAAACGCTCCGAGGCAAAAATAGATCAATACAATTATAGCTTTTTTTCGCCTTACGCCAAAAAGACCAAGGGCGCGGGTGTCGTGGAGTGGCTGGATATCCCGGATTTTCAATACGGCTACGTAATCCCAAGCTCCGTAAAATCAGAAGAGAAACCGCCGCGCAAAAAGATCGCGCTCGTAGCGGGCGAGCCTCAAGGCTCGCAAGAAAAAGCTAGTGGCGGCGAAACGGAGGCGTTAAGCGCGATATATTTCGGCGAGGCGCTGCACTATGCTCTGGAGATGAGCGAAGGATTTGCGGCGGATGAAATTTTGCGAGGAGTAAGCTTAGCAAGAGGTCGCTACGCTAAATTTTTAAATGACGCGGATTTTGAAAATATCGCGGCGCGGGCGCTAGGACTAAGCAAAAACGAGGAATTTTTAGCTCTGATAAAGGGCGCTCAAGCTTATAAAGAGATGCCGATCAAAAGCACAGAGGGTGAGCTTTTGCGCGTGGATCTGGCGTGCTTTGGGCAGGATGAAATTTTGCTTTTTGACTACAAAAGCTCCGAAAAATACCTCGCGCAAAACAAAGCTCAAGTGGCGCGGTATAAAAGCGTGATCCGCGAGTTTTATCCGCATGCGCGAGTGCGCGCCTTCGTGCTGGCTCTCGAAGCCGTGGGCGCCAAGCTGATCGAAGTGAATGAGGAGGGATAAAATTTTAAAGCTTAGATGAAATTTGAGCGCAAATAGATTAAAGATAGCTTAAATTAAGCTATACATAAGGATATTTCTATATAATCACAGCTCAAATTTTAATAAGGCGGAAACCATGACAGAAATTACAAAGCCTAGCGAAGTTAAGCGCGACTGGGTCGTTATCGACGCGACCGACAAAAGATTCGGTAGAATGCTTACCGAAGTCGCCGTATTGCTACGCGGCAAACACAAACCAAGCTATACTCCAAACGTGGATTGCGGAGACTACGTCGTTATCATCAACGCTTCAAAAGCTGTATTTACCGGCAATAACAAAGGCGACGACAAACTTTATCACAGCTACTCGGGCTATTTCGGAAGCGTAAAGAGCGTGAAATTTCAAGACCTGCTTAAAAACAATCCCGCAAAGCTCTACAGACTTGCGGTTCGCGGCATGCTTCCTAAGACGAAGCTCGGCAAGGCGATGATCAAAAAGCTATTCGTATATGAAGGCGGCGAGCACCCTCATACTGCGCAAACAACTAAAAAAGGAAAATAATCATGGCGACAATTTATGCAACCGGAAAGAGAAAAACTGCCGTAGCTAAGGTTTGGGTAAAACCCGGAAGCGGCAAGATCGTAGTAAACGGTATGGATCTAAACACCTGGCTAGGCGGTCACGAAGCGATCAAACTAAGGGTCGTTCAGCCGCTTTTAGCGACTAAGCAAGAGACTTCGATGGATATCACCGCGCAGACTTTAGGCGGCGGATATTCGGCTCAGGCGGATGCGCTAAAACACGGAATTTCAAAAGCGCTTGCCGCGATGGATAAGGATTTTAGAGCGGCTCTTAAACCAAAAGGTCTGCTAACTCGCGATAGTCGCGTGGTCGAGCGAAAGAAATTCGGTCGCCGCAAAGCGCGTAGAAGTCCGCAGTTCTCCAAGAGATAATGTTTTTTACAAATTTGTGGCGAAATTGTCGCAAATTTGTAAATTCTTTAAAAATTTTATGGTAATATTGAATTATAACTTTATTTGAAAGGATGTTTAATGAAGAAAGTTCTACTTGCATTAAGCTTGTGTGCATCCAGCGCATTGTTCGCTAGCGATGCTGATTATCACTGGGAGATCACCCCTACTATTGGTGGAATGACTCATGAGGGCAATATGGATTTGGATTCGAATTTTATGTTCGGTCTACGTCTTGCCAAAAATCTACAAGATTCGTTTATCGATCAAGTAGAGGTTGGTTTTGATTACTCTCGCAATATTGGCGTAGAAGATTTAGCTCACAGAGTAGGCAACGATAAGCCTGACGCTAAATATTATCACATCAATGCTGTAAAAGACTTAGTAAATTTCACCGATAATTTCAAATTATACGGCTTGCTAGGTCTTGGATATATGGATTACACTAAAGACGTTTACAACGATGGCGATCAAGATAGCGGCTTCGGTCAATACGGCTTGGGTCTAAAATACTATATTACCGACAATTTTGCTACAAAACTTGAAGCACGCGATGCTATCAGATTTGACGACGGCAACCACGTATTGTTCTATACTCTAGGCTTTGCAGTTGATTTTGGCAAGAGATATGCTGATGCAGCTCCAGTTGCTCCGGCTCCTGCAGGTTGCAAAGACGCAGATAACGACGGCGTATGCGATAATGTCGATAGATGCCCAGGCACACCTGCTGACGTAGTTGTTGATGAATATGGCTGCGAGAAAGTTATTAGATTAAATTTGGCCGTAAATTTTGCTACAGATAGCTCAAAAATTTCTCCTGAGTTTATGAACCAGATCAAAAACGTAAGCGACGTGCTAGTAGCTCACCCTGATTACAAAGTAATCCTAGAGGGTCACACCGATAGCACCGGTTCGAATGCATATAATCAAAAGCTTTCCGAGCGCAGAGCTGCTGCAGTTGGAGGTGCGCTTAAGAGCTTCGGCGTAGATGCCAGCAGAATCACAACTGTAGGATACGGCGAGACTAAGCCTATCGCTACAAACGCTACTAAAGCAGGCCGCGCTCAAAATAGACGCGTTGATGCTAAATTTAGAAAATAATCTTTTCTAGATCCACATAAGCGGAGCTTCGGCTCCGCTTTTTTTATATCCAAATTAAATTTTAAAATGCCAAATTTCCAAACCACTCTGCTTTTTGATCTCGACGGTACGCTCATAGACTCCACGCCCGCGATACTGGAGGGCTTTCACTACGCGTTTGCGCATTTGGGCGCTGCAGACCCTAGCGATGAAGCGATTAAAAAGCTTATCGGGCATCCGTTAGAGGTAATGTTTGAGCGTCTAGGTATGACGCGCGATGTGCAGAATTTCGTGCTCGCTTATAAGCAACGATACGCGCAGATATTTTTGGATCAGACCGTTCTGCTAAGCGGTGCGTTCGAGGCGGTTCGCACGGCGAGCGAGTTTGCAAATTTAGGCGTCGTAACCACTAAAACGTCGAAATTTTCTAAAATTTTATTGCAGCATCTGGGTATCGCGGAATTTTTCGGCACCATCGTCGGACGAGAGGATGTGAAAAATCCCAAACCAAGCGCCGAACCGATCTTAAAGGCGCTCGAAAATTTAGGAATTTGCGGCGCGACCGCCGGTAAGATATCTGGCGCATCTAGCGGCAAAGCTCGCGACGCAAGCGGCGATGAAAATACAAGCACCGCTAGCATGAGTGCAATTTCAAGTGAAATTTTGGCATCCGATCTACTAGGCTCTTCGGTCTCAGACCTTGATTCGAGCAGAATTTGCGAGCAAAATTTAAATCGTATTCTAAGTAAAAATTTAGGCAAAATTTCATTTGGAAATTTAGGTGAAGCGGAAGGCGAGAGCGACGAAGACGCCGCTAGCGATAAGAGCCGCAAAGGCGATGAGCGCAGGGTGGGTATCGGGAGCAATGGATGCAACAAAGTAGAAAGTGGGAGCGACGAGCGCAGAGCAGGCATTGAGAGCGTGGACAATGAGCGCCGAGCAAATGACGATGAAATTTACCGCGCCTGCTCGGTGCAAACTCGTGCCGCCCCCAAAGCCTCGCTCTTTTGCAATCAAAATATCTTTATGATCGGCGATACGTCGCTTGACGCCATCTCGGCAAAGTCGGCAGCGGTGCGAAGCGTGGGCGTAAGCTGCGGCTACGGCAGTACCTCGGAGCTACGGGCGCATTTCGAGTTCGTATGCGCGGACGCAAAAGAGGCGGTTGAGCTGATACGCGGAATTTCATCGAAATTTTAGGCGCGACGGAGCGAAATTTTTCTAGCTTTGATACGTTATTTTTGCGAATACTTATAAGCGAACCCGTGCCCGAAATTTAAAATTTGAAATTCCAATGAATTTTGCGTTTTAAACAGCGCGTGATATGAATTTGCTCGTGCTATTTAGCTGGAAAGCAAGGCGCTTTCTAAGTGTTCAAACGATGCGCGGAGTTAAATTTCGCATATTTCTGCTCTGGTCTAGCAAATAGCCTGTGCCATATTAACGATATATGAGAGATTTCACTTTGTTCGTCGTGCTTGATTTGATTCGTCAATATTCGGTATTAACGACGTATAGGAAAATTTTGCTACCTTGAGTAATTGTGTTCTATTCACTTTAGGTTTGTATTAACACAATGTACTGGAAAATCTTGCCGTAGCCAAATTTTACGCAATTTTGCAATGTCTTTTGAGCTTGTGAACGGCTTTTGCAAGAAATTTAATGCAAGCGTCTCGCACCTAAATTTTAATTCTGATTTTA
>CAUUSU010000025.1:0-11789 GCA_963547835.1 uncultured Campylobacter sp. | reverse complement strand
ATCTGCGCCTCGCCCATTACGCCGAGCCCTATCGCGCGAGTTTTTAGATTGGTGTGTTTGACCTTGGCGTGCGGATAAAAATTTAGATCGATGACGTTATCGAGCATCCGCACGGCGATCGGCATCACGCGAGCTATCTCCTCGCGGCTATTGATTTTGCTTAAATTTACGCTTGCGAGGTTACAAACCGCCGTCGCGCCCTCGCTACAGCCTTTTTCTACGATAAAAATTTCTTTGCCGCCCAGCGTGTCTAGCGCGGTGATCTTTTTCGCCTTTTTTACGATGCCCGCGTCGGTCGCCACATCTTCGTTTTCCTCAAACAGCCTCTCGCTGCCGTCAGCAAAAACGACTTTGATTTTGTAGTGGTTCGGCGCCGTGTTTTGAAAGATCTCGGTGCATAAATTTGAGCTCCTGATTAAGCCTTGATGCGCGTTTGGATTGATACGGTTGGCATTATCTTTGAAGCACAAAAATGGCATGCCCGTCTCAAAATAGCTCGTTAAAATTTTCTTCCAAAGCTCCTTTGCCAGGATGGTGGATTTTGAAATTTTATCATCGGCCTCGTACTGCTCGTAGCGCGCCTCAAATTCCGCGCCGTAAAGATCGCTCAGATCGCTTACCTCCGCAGGATCGAAGAGCGTCCATTTGCCGCCGCTTTGAAGTCTTTTCATAAACAGATCGTTTATCCACAGCGCGGGGAAAATTTCATGCGCGCGGCGCCTCTCCTCGCCCGAGTTTTTGCGCAGATCGAGGAAGTCGCTCACGTCCATATGCCACGGCTCGATATACACGGCGATAGCGCCCTTGCGCGTGCCCAGCTGATCGACGGCGACGGCGATGTCGTTCGTGATCTTTAAAAACGGGATGATGCCGCCCGCGGCGTTTTTATGCCCGTCGATGCTGCCGCCCATCGCGCGCACCTTGCACCAGTCCCAGCCGATACCGCCGCCGAATTTGCTCAATAGCGCCATCTCCTTGTAGCTATCAAAAATCCCTTCGATATTATCGGGCGTGCTTCCCACGTAGCAGCTGCTTAGCTGATGGCGCGTCGTGCGGGCGTTTGAAAGCGTAGGGGTCGCGAGCATAACTTCAAATTTAGATATGAGATCGTAAAATTTCTTCGCCCAGCTCTGGCAGTCAAGCTCGTTTTGCGCAAGAAACATCGCTATAGCCATAAACATCTGCTGCGGAAGCTCGATCGGCGCGCCGCTTTTATCCTTGATGAGGTAGCGATCGTAAAGCGTTTTAATGCCTAGGTAGTTAAACTGCAAATCGCGCTGTGGCTGCAGATAAGAATTTAGATCCTCCAGATCGTATTTTTCCTTTAAGCCAAGCATTATGCGGCCTGCCGCCTCGCCGCGAGCAAAGTAATCTTTTAGGCTGTTGTAGCCGCTAAAGCCCGTTACTTTGTGATACAGATCGTATAAAAATAGCCGTGCGGCGACGAAAGTCCAGTTCGGGCGGTCCACGTCGATCTTTTCGACCGCAGTTTTGATGAGGGTTTGTTGAATCTCCTCCGTGGTGATCATATCGCGAAACTGGATCTTTGCGTCCACCTCAAGCTCGCTAAGGCTTACGTTTTCCAGCCCTTCTACCGCCTCGCTCGTATATTTTTTGATCTTGCTTACATCAAGTTCCTCGGTTCTGCCGTTACGTTTGATTACTTTCATATCGTTCCTTGAAATTTAAAAATGCAAATTTAGCGTTAGTTTCCCAATATAAAATACGTCGTCAAAAGAGGCGGCGTAATAAATGCCGCTCATAATCCGTCGTCTTTTAAATTTACGCTAGCTGCGCTGCAAAAGCGCGCATTATAGCCAAAATTGCTTAAGCCTATCTGTAATTGTAAGTATGAGATTTTGGCTTGTAAGTTTTAAAATTTAGCAAGGCATGCAGAAACGATGCGGTAAAATTCGAGCGAAATTTTATGGCGCCGCCACGGAATTTTGTAGGTAAAAATTTGCGCGGAGTTTTGCGAAATTCTGCGCCGAAAAAGTAAGAAACAAAAAAAGCTTTGCGAACAGGTTTAAAATTTGCCCGCAAAGCTTAAAAATTTAATTGTGCGGTAGCGGGATAGGCTTTCCGTTTAAGATCATAGAGTTGCTTGCCTTATCGAAGCTAAACTCCATCTTAACTCCATCTCCGTCTGGCTTAAGAAACTGCGAGCCGTAAACTTCCGCCATCGGCGCAAAATCGCGCAAGCTGTCATAAGGCGATAAGAAGTCCGTAATGGTCGTATTTATCGTAGCTTTGCCGTCCAAGCTCATACGCTTAAAAAGCTGCGTCTCGTCGATGTAGCCGCCTAATAGCGCGCTTGCGTTAAAAGCAAATTTCTTGCCGAGGCTATTTTCAAACGAAAAATCATTCACGTTGATTTTCATATCATCTTTTAGCAGCTTCATAAAAAGCTCTTTATTTTCCGCTAATTTTTCGCCTTCTTGCGGATTTGAGATAACAGACAGATATTTTTCGAAAAGTGCGGCGCTAAAGCTGGTATCGACACCTAAATGGATGTTTCGCACTAGCACATCGGCGATTTTTAGGCTTTGGGCTTTATCACTTTCGTTGAAATTTAAAATTCCATCTTTTACGCGGTAGCTACCTTCTGTGCTCATATCCGTAACTACGACGAAACGCTGCTTATCTACAGTTACGACGAGCTCTTTTGTGCTGCCTGCAAAATCTATGTCATTCAAAAAGAGCTTGGTTATATTATCGTCTAGATCTTGGATGCCGTTTTTAAAGTTTGCCTCATAGATAAGATCCTTTATATCAAGCCCCGAATCCTTGCCGTCGTCTATAAAAATTTCACCGATTTTAAAGCCCAAGGCTTTTATCGTTTTACCGCTCATATCGCTCGTGCCATTTAGGCTAAGGCCTGCAAGACGTCCCATTCCGCCATCTTCTAGCACATTTATATCGGCTAGCTTTGCACTAAATTTAACCTCTGTAGGTCCGTAGTTTAGATGCGTGCTAAGCGGCGCGTCAGTCTTAAACAGCTTCTTGCAAGGCTCTGCGTAATATGGCGTCTTAATCGTTAAAATTCCGTCGCTCTCAAATCCATCCGCAGCGTTTTTTACGCTATGCTTGATAGTGTAGTCGTAGCGAAAAGCAAAATCCTCCGGGAAAATTTTAGCAGGATCCGGCTCGTCCGTATCGTTGCTATCTTGCGCGCCTGCTTTTTCCTTTAGCTTGCTAAAGCCTTCAGCAAGGCTTTTTTGTAGTTTCTCTTTTTTTACTACGCCTTCGATAAAGCCGCTTGAGTTGCTATCTCCCGGATAAAATTTAGCGCTCTTAGTCTCGAAAATTTCGTTTCTAGCGATAAATTCCGCAATCTGCTGCTCAATCGCCGCGCTGGCACTCTTGCCGACCGCACCGTCAACCGTTTTGGTTATGCTATCGTTTACACTTTTAGCTACTCCCGTTTTAGCGTCCTTCGTCGCCACAAAAACGCCCACTATAAGCGCTACGATGAGCACTAAAGCCGCGATGATCTTTTTCATCATCTCTCCTTTAAATTTAAAATTTATTTGGGTGCGTATTTTGCCGTAAATTTCTAAAATTTTCAAATTCTAGCTTAGTGTGCTTTAACCTAAAAGAAGTTATAATCGCGACATTAATATCAAAATTTAGGAAAACTTATGGCAAAACAAACGAAATATATTTTCGTCACCGGCGGAGTGCTGAGCTCGCTGGGTAAGGGCATTGCGGCGGCGTCGATCGCGACGCTTTTAAAGCACGCGGGGCAAAAGGTGCGCATCCTAAAGGCGGATCCTTATATCAACGTCGATCCTGGCACCATGAGCCCGCTGGAGCACGGAGAGGTTTTCGTCACCGACGACGGCGCGGAGACCGATCTGGATCTTGGGCATTATGAGCGGTTCTTGGATGAAAATTTAAGCCAAGATAACAACTTCACCACAGGCAAAGTCTACAGCTCCGTCATCGAAAAGGAGCGCAGGGGCGATTATCTGGGCAAAACGATCCAGGTTATCCCTCACATCGTAGGCGAGATCGTACGCCGCATAAAAAAGGCGGGCGAGGGCAACGACGTGCTGATCGTCGAGATCGGAGGCACCGTGGGCGACATTGAGGGACTGCCCTTTTTAGAGGCGATCCGCGCGATGAGAGTGGAGCTTGGTAGGGTAAATACGATGAATATCCACCTCACGCTCGTGCCTTTCATTAAGGTAGCGGGCGAGCTTAAGACCAAGCCCACGCAGCACAGCGTAGGCGAGTTGCGCCGCATCGGTATCAGCCCCGATATGATAATCTGCCGCTCCGAAATGCCGCTAAATCGCGCGCTTAAAGATAAGATCGCGCTAAGCTGCGGTGTGGATAAAAACTGCGTCATCGAAAGCCCCGATAGCGCGAGCATCTATCAGATCCCGCTTGCATTTTTGAAACAGGATATTTTAACGCCGATCGCAGAGACCCTAAGCCTAAACAAGCTCGAAGTCGATATGAGCAACTGGGACAGCCTAGTTAAGCGCGTCATCGTACCTACGAACGAAACCACGATCGCCTTTGTGGGCAAATATATCGATCTGAAAGAAAGCTACAAATCCCTCACCGAGGGGATCATCCACGCGGGCGCGACGCTTGATACGCGGATAAGCTTAAAATGGGTAGATAGCGAAAAAATTGAAGCGAGCAATGTGGATGAAATTTTCCGCGACGTAAACGGAATTTTGGTCGCGGGCGGCTTCGGCTCACGCGGGATAGAGGGTAAAATTTTAGCCATAAACTACGCGCGGGTGCATAAGGTGCCGTTTTTGGGCATCTGCCTGGGGATGCAGCTTGCGATGGTGGAGTTTGCGCGCAATGTCTTAAAACTGAAAAACGCCAACTCCTCGGAATTTGACCCACAGACCGAAGATCCGGTAATCTACCTCATCGACAGCTTTATCGACGCGAGCGGCAAAAAGCAGATCCGAACGCACAAATCCCCTATGGGCGGCACTATGCGGCTGGGTGGCTATGACTGCGACGTCAAAAAAGGCTCGCTTTTGAGTAAAATTTACGGCGAGCAGAAAACCATCCGCGAGCGCCACCGCCACCGCTACGAAGCCAATCCGAAGTACCGCGCCGAGTTTGAAAAACACGGGCTTATCGTCTGCGGCGAGAGCGACGGGCTTATCGAAGCGGTCGAGCTAAAAAACCATCCGTTTTTTCTGGGCGTGCAGTTTCACCCAGAATTTACCAGCCGTCTAGTGCGCCCAAATCCTGCTATTTTGGGCTTTATCGAAGCATCTATAAAAAATGCTAGGTAAAAATGAGATAAGGGAAATTCTAAAATCGAGATTTGCGAACGATCGGCATACTAAAATTTCTGAAATTCCCTTACCCTGCGATCTGAAGGATACCTATAAGGCGGCTTTGCGCATAAAAACTGCCATCGAAGAAAACCAGCGCATAGCCGTAGTCGGCGATTACGACGTCGACGGTATCGTAAGCACCGTAATAATGAGCGATTTTTTCAATCAAATAGGCGCGGAGTACGTCATTAAGATCCCGAACCGCTTCACCGACGGATACGGGCTAAACAGCGAGATCATAGGCGAGCTTGAGAATGTGGATCTCATCATCACGGTAGATAACGGCACCTCCGCGACGGAAGCCGCCGAAATTTGCGCCCAAAAGGGGATCGATCTCATCATCACCGATCACCACATGCCCCCGCCCGTGCTGCCGCGAGCTTATGCGATAATCAATCCGAAGCAGCCTGACTGTACCTTCCCAAATATCGAAATTTGCGGCGCGCAAGTAGCGTGGTATCTCGTAGGCGCGCTAAAAGAAACCCTCGGCGTAAACTACGATATGGCAAGCTCGATGGATATCCTCATCATCGCCATAATTGCCGATATGATGGAGCTGCGCGATATGAACCGCGCGCTGTTACGCTTCGGCATCAAGCGGCTAAATAACTCAAACCGCGCCTGCTTCAAGGCGATAAAAGAGCATTATTTTAAAAAGCACTTCGAATTCGACGATATCAGCTACACGATCGCGCCGCTTATCAACTGCACGGGGCGGATGGACGATGCGACGATGTCGTATAACTTCCTATGCGCCAAAAATATCAGAGAGGCAAACCACTACCTAGAGACGATAAATTCCATCAACAACTCGCGCAAAGAGGAGGAGAAAAGCCTCTACGACGAGATCGTAAAAAGCGTAGATCCGAACGACAACGTCATCGTCGTGTGGGGTCCGCAGTGGCACGAAGGCATCATCGGCATCGTCGCAAGCCGCCTAAGCAAGACCTACAAAAAGCCCGCGATCGTCTTTAGCGTGAGCGACTCGCGCGCCAAAGGAAGCGCACGCAGCATCGGTAAATTTGACATTTTAGAGCTGATCTCCTCGCAAAGCGAAATTTTAACGACCTTCGGCGGACACAAGGGCGCTGCGGGCGTGGGGATCGATCCTGCGCTACTTCAGGAGTTTAAGCGCCGCATAAATGAGCGCATAACGCCTAAGGATCTGAGCGATTTTAGCGCGCAAGACGATCTGCTGGGCGAGCTGGACGCGTCGCAGATAGACTTCGAGCTGCTTGAAATTTTAGAATTTTACGAGCCGTACGGGCAGAAAAATCCTCGCCCGCTCTTTTGTATCAAAGGCGCGCGTGCCCGCAATATCAGGGAGATCGGCAAGGAGGGCAAGCATATCAAAATGGCGCTTGATAAAAACGGCGGCAGCGTCGAGGCGCTGTTTTTTAACTACGACTTTTTGCCGCGCGCGGGCGAGCGGGTCGACGTGATCTTTACGATTAGCAAAAACAACTTCCGCGGCACAATCACGCCCGAGCTAATCATCAAGGAGCTAACTCCGAGCGAGAGTTAAATTTTAAAATTTAAGCGGGCTTGGCGTGCATTTCGCTCCGGACACGGTCTTTAAATTTAACTCTCGATCTATGAGCTCGGCGCACATTGCATACTCGGCGGGTTTTCCCTGCTACAGCGCTCGTTTGCCCTACTCGCCCGATATGTATTGCGCGCCTGGCGCGGCTTTGAAATTTAATGCGCGAGCTATGGATTTGACTTGCGATGCGAGCTCAAGCGTACGATTTCGAGGCTAGACACGGCGCGCAAACGCGATGTGTTATCTCTAGCTCCCGCACGGTTTGCAAAACAGACGAAATTTTTGGGCGCGGTAAAAGTAAAATTTAAACGTTTCTAAATTTTAAAATTTTGCGAGGGCAAGCGAGAGCGGTCGGAAACGAACAGAGCGACCCTGCGAATGGAATTTCGGATAAAATTTTATGAAGCGGCGGGCGGGCTAAATTTTAAAATTTGACCCGCCCTTAAACTTATAGGCTAAAAAACCACCACTAAAAACCACTTAAACGGCACCGGCGCGGAGATCGCGTGCGGCAAGCCCGCAGGCATGACGATGCTTTGCCCCGCTTTTACGCGGTGCTTCTGCCCGTCGATCGTGAAATCGCCCTCGCCCTCAAGCACGTAAACGAACGCGTCGCCGTCGGATTTGTGCGAGCTGATCTCCTCGCCGCCGTCGAAGGCGAAAAGCGTCATATTTAGCGCAGGATTTTGCGCGAGGGTGCGCGAAATCACCTTGTGAGGGGATACTTCGACTAGCGAAGCAAGCTCTACGGCCTTAGCGGCGTCGATATTTTTGATGTGTTGCATAAGCTCTCCTTGAAATGAAATTGAATCGATTGTAGCTAAAATTTAGCAAGCCCGCTTTGATGATTATCAATCCGGATCTGCGCTGAAAGGATTTTTCAGAAAGATCGGGACGAAATTTATCAGATATAGTGCGACCGCGGCGATGAAAAGCGCCGAGGGGATCATCACGTATAAAACAAAGCTCTCGCCCGCAAAAACGGCTCTTAAACCTCCCGCGAGCAGAGCTAAAACGAGCGCCGTGCGGCTTAGGCGCGGGAAGTTTAGCGGCGAAATTCCGCTGTGGCGCTGTCCGGCGATCATTCCCACAAAAAGTATCGCTCCATACATATAGCAGATCGCGATGACGTGCAGCGGCGCAGCAGCGTACCCCCCGCGGATCAGCGCCGCGCCCAGCCATAGGTATCCCGCCGCGCACGTAGCCTGCAACGCGTAGTAAAACGCCATATAGTGGCGGCTTAGAATTTCGACATAGTGTAGCTCGCGAAGTTTCGCCAAAAACAAAAACCCGATGCCAAGCGCGATAAATCCGCATGCCGGCTCGCTTAAAAATGGCGTCGCGAGCGCCAAAGCAAAGGCGAGGAAAGCGGCTAAATTTTTGTAGATAAAATTTGGAATAAAAACGGCGTCGCTTAGCCCCGCCTCTCTTAGCGCTTCGTTGCCGATGACGACGCTTATGCGGTAGCTTACGACGGCGATTGCCGCGACGTTGATATGCACGAAGCTAAACAAAAACTTCTCATCTCCGCTTGCGCCGTAGGCGGCAGAGCAGGCGCAAAACGCCGCAAGGACTGCCAGTATGCTAAAATTATTCGAGTTTTTATCCAGCCACAAAAGCCATGCCGCAAAGATAAAAAATACCGCCCAAAACAGCCCCGTAATCGCCGCCGCCGCGCGTAAATTTAAAAAGCTTGCGATAAAAGCCGCGATCAGGCAGGCGGCAAAGGCAAGCGAGACGGGCTTTAGCGAGCCCTCGAAGTTCGTCCAATCTGGCAGCGCGGTAAGCAAAAAAGCCGCGTAGATGCACGAGGGCGCCAAAAACAGAAAATAAAATTTATGAGCGGCGACATAATCGATCGCTAGCGCATCAGGCGCTAAAAAGCTAAGCGCGCCCAGCGCCGCAAAAAAGCAGGCGCAAAGAATAAAGGCGCGCATCGGATGGGAGAAAAAATTTCTCGCGCGCTCATCTTTAAATTTAGGCGCGTAAAAGCCCAGCTCTTGCTTCTGCGCCGGGCACGACTCGAGATTTTTGAGCTCCTGTGGCGAAACAGGCTCAGTTTGGCTTTGCGTGGAATTGATCTTAAAATTCCGATCGGAATTTTTAGCGCTTTGCAAGAAGTTTTGAACAGAATTTGGCTCGGCATGGCTTTGCGCGGAGGTGGGTTTGGATTTTTGACTTTGATCGGAGCTTTTAATGCTTTGCAAGAAGCTTAGCGGTAAATTCCGTTCAGAATTTTTAGCGCTCTGCGAAAAGCTCGGTTTGGAATTTGGCTCGGCGCTTCTGCCACTTTGCGAAAAAGCCTGAGTGGAATTTTGATCATAGCTTTTACAATTTTGTGAAAAATCCTGCGTAGAATTTTGATTTTTAAAGTCTCGCGCGGGCTCTGCCTCTAAATTTCGATTGGAATTTTTAGCGCTCTGCGGGAATTTCGGCTCAAGATTTTGGTCGTAATTTTTGACGCTCTGCGAGAAGCTTGGCTCAAAATTTCGGCCCGAATTTCCGAAGCCTTGCATAGACCCGGCTTCCCTGCCGCGAGCGGAATTACAAAAATTTTGTATAAAATTTAGAGCGGAAATTTTGAAATTTTGCACGGGTGCGGCTTCCAAGCTCCAAGTAAAATCTTTAAAATTTTCTGCAAAATCAGGGGCGAAACGTTTGAAATTTTGTGCGGCTTCGCAGCCTCTGTGCCGGAGGCCAGATCCGCACGGTATGCCGGCCGCGCTCTCAAAGTAGGATCTGCGCGGCGTGGGGATTTCGCGCCCAAAACTCGTCAAATTGTGCGGATTGGCGCTCTTATCGGCACCTTCGCCGGCACGGATTTGCTTTTTTAAATTTGTAAATTGCAGCACGGCAAAGTTAAATTTCTTCAAATTTACGGAGCCGAAATTCTTAAAATCGCGCGCAACATGTAAATTCAAAAAATTCCGCACCGCATAAAAAGTGCCTAGCCCACTTGCATCGCAAAACAACGAGCGATAGGCGCTAAAAACGGCTTTTGGGGCGCTGAACTGCACGCTCAATCCACATGTATCAAAACCGCAACGCGAAAAGGCGTCTCGGTTCGCGCCAAATTTGCAGTACAAATGGACGCCCTGCTTCGTGCCAACGCGCCGTAAGCAAACGCCTGCATTGAAGTTGCGCTGCGAGCGTCCGCTCATACTAGATTGCAAACGGCCGTTCGTGCTAGAGCTGCGTCGCAAGCTGGCACTCGCGCCGGAGTCGCGGCGTGAGCGGGTATCTCGGTTTGCGTTAACGCGCCGTAAGCAATCACCCATACTAGGGCTGCGCCGTAAGTAAGTACTCGCGCTAGAGCTGCAGTACGTATCGCTGCTAAATTTCGACGAATTTTGCGCTGCAAAATTGCAGTGCGCTGCGCCGTTCAAGAGCACGCTCACGATGTAATCGCAGTTCACGCGGCTACACAGCTCGTATTTTGGTGCGATAAAACCACGGCACCCGGTGTCCTGCAAGAGCTCGCGCACGCCCGCGCCGAAATCGCGACATCTAATACTTTGTAAGAATCCATGCTTGCGTGCGCCGAAATCGTCGCATCTAGCGCCCAACAGCCTATATCTGCACGCATCTGGATCGCGATACGCGCCAAAGCTTCGCTTGCTCGCGTCTGAGTTGCAACGTAAGTTTAAATTTTGTGCGGAATCTCCCTGTTTGCGCACACTAAAGATAAAATTTCTACTCATAATAGCTTACTCCCCCAAACTGCTCGCTTACCACGCGCTCTTCGTACCGATCGTCGCGCGCACTTAGCGGCTCATCTAGGCTCACGACGCGCCTAAGCCCCATCCCTTTGGGCTCAAGCTCGATGATCTCGTGGCTTAGACGTGCGGCTTCGAAGCGGTCGTGGGTCACCAAAAGGCAGGCAAGCCCCTCGCGCTCGATCTTTGAGACTAAAATTTCGATCAGCACGCCGCGCAGATCGCGATCCAGACCTACAAACGGCTCATCAAGCAGCGCCAGATCGCAGCCGCTAAGGATCGTGCGCAAAAACGCCGTGCGCTTTTGCATGCCGCCGCTTAGCTCGCGCGGGAATTTATTCAGATCGCTCGGGCTTAGCCCGATCTTTGTGGCGAGGGCGTAAATTTCGTTCACGCCGGCGGGGCTAAAAATTTCGATATTTTTAAGCGCCGTGAGGTTTGGTAGTAGGCGGTTTTCTTGAAACAAAAAGCTGATTTTTTTAAAGCCGTTTTCGATCTGCCCACTTTTTTTATCCTCCAGCCCGCAGACCAGCCGCAAAAGCGAAGTCTTGCCGCAGCCGCTGGGGCCAAAAAGCGTCTTTACCTCGCCCGCGCGCAGCTGCAGCGAAAAATCGGAAATTATAACGTCGCGTAGAATTTCGTAGCGCAGATTTAAAATTTTTAGCATCATCTGCTCCACGGCATCAGTAAAATTTGAAGCGGCTTGGTCACGAGATAATCGAAAAGCGCCGTAAAGGCTATGACTAGGCATACATACGCCATGACCTCGATCGTATCGATATTTACGCGCGCTTCGGCGATCTTTGCGCCGATGCCGTCGTTCGCACCCAAAAGCTCCGCCATCACAAGCACCTTTGCGCCGTTGCTGACCGCGACGTAGATCGCAGGGAGCAGCCGCTCGATTAGGTGCGGCGCGTAGAGGTAGCGCAGTTTTTTTAAAATTGAGCTTTTGTAGCTGTCGAAAAGCTCGGTGTATTCGGCGCTCACGCTAGCCATCGCCTGCGCCGCGGACGCAAAAGTCATCGGCGCGACGACGATAACGACGGTAAAAAGCACACTTTTATCGCCGAAATGAAACCAAAATATCGCAAGCACGATCCAAACGATGGGCGGCGTCGAGAGAAGCACGGTAATTAGCGGATTTAAAAAGGCTCGCAGGCTTTTGAAATACCCCGCCGCAAGCCCGCTGCAAATCCCCGCAAAAAGCGCGAG
>CAUUSU010000024.1:0-11917 GCA_963547835.1 uncultured Campylobacter sp. | reverse complement strand
AGCTCGAAAAAAAGTAGGCTCTGCGAAATGTCGTTGCAAGCCTGCTCCGTCTTGGCCTGCTGCGCTCCTAGGCTCGTATCTTGCGCGAATCTTAGATGCGCAAAGCTCATTATCTTGCCGATCTGCTCGCTGATGCCCTCATAGAGCTCAAGCGCGCCTAGAAATTCCTCCGCGCTAAGAGCGTGCAACCCGTCTTTAAATTTAAGCTCAAAATCCCTAGCCTGCGCGGACGCGATATCTATCGCGCCGCTAAATTCCGTTTCGTTTGCAAACAGCTCGCCCAAATTCCAATTCATCGATGTCCTTTTAAAATTTTTGGATAATTTTATCAAAAAAGAATAAGTAAAATTTTAAAAACCGCGAGATCCGCCGCCCCAGCGGAATTCGCGGTAAATTTTAAGGTGAGTTATTTTTGCATACTTTGCGACGCGATCGCCGTAAAAATCACGTCGGTAGAGCTATTAATCGCGGTTTCTACAGAGTCTTGGATTACGCCGATGATAAAGCCGATCGCGACTACCTGCATTGCGATGTCGTTTGAGATATTAAAGAGCGAGCACGCAAGCGGTATCAGCATCAATGAGCCGCCGGGCACGCCGCTAGCGCCGCACGCACCGACCGCCGAGACCACGCAAAGCAGTAGCGCCGTCCAAAAATCGGAACGCACTCCAAGCGTATGAGCCGCAGCAAGCGCCAAGATCGCGATTACCACAGCAGCGCCCGCCATATTTATCGTAGCTCCCAAAGGGATCGAGATCGAGCTTAGCTCGTCGCTGATGCCGAGCTTTTTGCATAAATTTAAATTTACGGGGATATTCGCCGCCGAGCTGCGGGTGAAAAACGCCGTGAGGCCGCTTTCGCGCAGGCAGGTAAATACGAGCGGATATGGATTTTTCTTAATCACCGCAAAGACGATGAGCGGATTTACCACGAGGGCTACGAACGCCATCGCGCCTACTAGCACGACTACGATTCGCACGTATCCAAGCAGCGCATCGACTCCAGTTTGATACACCGTAGAAGCTACTAGACCGAAAATTCCAAACGGCGCGAGCTGGATTACAAACTGCACGATTTTGGTTACCGCCTCGCTCAGATCGGTAAAAATTTTCTTTGTTTCATTAGTGCAAAATTTAAGCGCGACGCCAAGACCTATCGCCCAGGTTAGAATTCCTACGTAGTTTCCGTGCGCGATAGCGTTTAGCGGATTATCTACGACCTTAAAAAGTAGGTCTTTTAGCACGATCCAAACGCTTGCAGGAGCGGTATTTTCCGCCGCACCGACATTGCTTAGAGCAAGATCCGTCGGAAATAAAAAGCTGGCTGCTACCCCCACGCACGAGGCTAAAAAGGTGCCTACGATATATAGAACAACCACGCGTTTTAAGCCGCTTGCGCTACCGTATTGTTTATTTACGATCGAGCTTAAGATCAAGATAAAAACTAAAATCGGAGCTACCGCTTTAAGGGCGCCTACGAATAAATTTCCTAAAATTTCCGCAAAAGCTACTACGTTTATTAAAAACGAAGTGCGCTCTGCCGCAATATCGCCTGCCGCTGAACGTGCGGCAAAGCCCAAAATAGCTCCTATTATCAAGCCTGTAACTATGCGCAGAACTAGATTTTTATCTTTGTAGCTAGCTACTAATTTTTGAATCGAACTCATTTTTTACCTTTCAATCAAAACGTCGTTTGAAATATATCGAAATTTTATTTAAGCACATTTAAATTTGGGCGAAATTTTGTGATTTTTAGTTAATCTTAAAACCTCGTTAGATAAAATGCCCCGAAATTTTAATCAGGAGCAGATATGTATCTATTCACAAGCGAAGTAGTAAGCCCCGGACATCCCGATAAATGCGCCGATATCATCGCAGACAGCATCGTGGATGAAATTTTAAAGCAAGATCCCAACGGGCGCGTCGCGGCGGAGGTTTTCATCGCGGGCAAACACGTAGTAATCGGCGGCGAAGTAAACGCCAAGGTCGATTTTACCCACGACGATTACCGCCACATCGTAAAGGGCGCGCTTAGCGAGATCGGCTACAACGACAACCCCTACTTCACGCGCGCGCAGTGCCTGCATCCGCAGGATCTGCAAGTGGACGTATTTTTAAACCAGCAAAGCCCCGACATCAACCAAGGCGTCGATCAAGAGGGCGGCGAGATCGGAGCGGGAGATCAGGGCATAATGTTCGGCTTTGCAAGCTGCGAGACGAAAAATTTTATGCCGGCGGCGATCACCTACGCAAGAGTGCTTTGCGATCACGTTTATGCCTACGCAAAATCCCATCCTAACGAGCTTGGCGTCGATATTAAGACGCAAGTTAGCGTCGATTACGGCACGAAGAGCAATTTTGAGGAGTGCAAGCCGCAAAGCATCCATACGATCGTGGTTTCCGCGCCATGCGTCGAGAGTATGAGTATCGAGCGCGTCCGAGATCTGATCGGAAATTTAATCGATTCGGCGGGGCTTCCGAAGGAGCTTTACGACAAAAGTAAAACGATCATCTACATCAACCCGACCGGCCGCTACGTAAATCACAGCTCGCTTCACGACAGCGGCCTAACGGGGCGCAAACTGATCGTCGATAGCTTCGGGGGCTACAGCCCGATAGGTGGCGGCGCTCAAAGCAGCAAGGACTATACTAAGGTCGATCGCAGCGGGCTTTATGCGGCGCGCTATATCGCCAAAAACATCGTCGCGGCGGGGCTTGCGAAAAAATGCATCGTTCAGCTCAGCTACGCAATCGGCGTCGCAAAGCCCGTCAGCGTCAGCGTCGATTGCATGGGGACGAATTTAGGCGCGGCGAGCGACGATGAGCTATCCGCTTTCGTGCTTGAAAAATTCCCGCTCACGCCGCGCTGGATCATCGATAAATTCGGCCTTGATCGCCCCGGTAAAGGAAGCTTTCTCTATGCTGACGTCGCCGCACGCGGACAGGTCGGAAACGACGAATACCCGTGGGAGCAGCTCGATAGCGTGGAGCTTTTTAAAGCTTTGAAATAAAATTTTGCGCTTTGTAGTAGCGCCTTTTTAGCTTATGACATTCGCTAGGCTTGCAGCAGCAAGCCTAGCTCAATATTTCTACGCGGCTTTGCATGCCGTGTAGTTTTATCGCATCCCAAAAAATAGCGTTGCGGCAAAATTCTGTATCAAAATTCTAAGCCGTGGAATTTAAGAGTTTTCGCAAGTAGAATAGAATTTTAAAATTTTAAGCCCAGCTCGCGCAAAATTTTAAAATTGACGCGGTGAAATTCCAAGGCTGAGCCCGTCTAGTTTAGTGATAAATTCTAACTAGAGCAGGCTTTAAAAGTATTTGCATACAAGCTTTAAATCTGCAATCGCTTAAAATGGAATTTGACCTACAAAATTTTTTCTAACGCGCTTTTTACTTAATCTCCGAAGGAAAAAATTTTAAATTCTCTTTACTTGTGATATTTCAGCGTGCAAAATTTTAAAATTTTGCATTTTATTTGAAGTTTGTCGCTTTTATATAGAAAGAAAACCCGAAGCAAATTTCATTTAAAAGCGGCATTTGCAAGATAAAAGCGCTGAAATTTTAAAATATGGAATTTATGAATGCTACCGATTTAAAATCTCAGATTGGCACGCTTCGCCAAAGCTCCTCCGCTAACTACGCGAAATGAAAAAGCAAGATTAAATTCTCTCTCGCTCAATGTCACCCGCAAGCAAGCACGGCAAAATATCAAATTAAATAACATAAGAGATAAAAGAATAAGACAAAAGGAGGAGGCTCAAAGCTTTCTAAAATTCTAGCCTTGCGCGGCGGCGACCGAGTGGCTTTTAAATTTGGCTTTAAACGCAGCGATGCGAATTCTGTGCCCTAACTTAAATGCTAAAGCAGCGATAAAATTTCATCGCCGCTTTCATAAATTAAAATTTTAAAGATACTCCGAGCTACACAGCTGTAATAAGTAAATCGCCCGCATTTTAATCACCCGCGCCTCGCCTAAATTGCCTAAAATTGCCGATCAAATTTAAGCCGCATACACCTTTATCTGGCGCTTAGTTTAGCCGCGCGGCATAAAAACGCAGCTAAAAAATGAAGCACTATTTCGTCTGATTATCCTCGTTTTTTGGTGCGGCAGTGCTTGCATTTATCTCGCTGGCTGCGCTATTTACGGGCTCAGGAACAGAGATTTTTTTCACCGAAGCGGTAAAATTCTGCTCGGCTTCAACGTCGCCTGTTTTTTCGATATATGTAAAATCGCCCATCTTCGTCCACGTTCTAGCTTTAGCTAAAAACGCCTTTTGGCTCTCCCAAATCTCTTTGAAATCGGGATTTTTCTCGCTTTCTTCGGCTAAAATTTCATCCGTCGCCTTGCGAAGCGCACGCATAATTTCAGGCGAAAAAGAGCGAATCTGAACGTTTGGATATTTCTTTTTGATCTCGTCCCAAATTATTACATTTTTATAAAACGTCTCGTTTTCTGCGTATTCGCGCGCCTTAGCGATCGAAGCCTCCAGGATATTTTGCAAATCCTTAGGAAGCTTCTGCCAAGTTTGTAGATTTATCACGATCTGCTGCTCGCTAGCGGGTTCTTGCCATCCCGTATAATAGTAATTTGCGACCTTGTGAAAGCCTAGAGGTATATCAAAGCTAGGACTTGCCCACTCGACCGCATCGATGGTGCCCATCTCTAGCGCCATATATAGCTCACCTACCGGTATCGTAGCGACTGCTACGCCAAGACGGCTCATAACCTCCCCGCCAAAGCTTGGAATTCTAAATTTAAGCCCTTTTAGATCATCTAGCGTATTAATCTCTTTTTTAAACCAACCACCCATCTGCATGCCACTATTTAGGATATTAAAGACCTTTAGATTGCTTTTAGCATAGAATTTATCCGCTAGCTCCTTGCCTCCGCCGAAGTAATACCAAGCGTGCTGTTCGTCTTTCGTCATACCAAAAGGCACCGTCGTAAACAGCATATTCGCGCTATTTTTGCCTTTATAATAGTAGCTCGCAGTATAGCCTAAATCGTATTGTCCGTTTTTGACCATATCATAGATCGCAAAAGGTGCTTTATGTTTGCTAGGCGCGTCGATGCTGATTTTCAGTCTGCCATCAGACATACTATCTGCAAGATCTGCCATCCGCTTGGCGACATCGCCTACGATAGGCATACTAAGCTCGTAAGTCTGAGCTAGCTTAAGGCGATAAATTTTCTTATCCGCGCCCCACAGCGACGTGGCTATAATCAAACTTAATCCGACAAGAATCGATTTTTTCATATACTACTCCCAAAATGAAATGGTGCGAATTTTATATAAAATCATCTAAATTCACGCTTTTATAACTAGCTTTTAAGCGAAATTTTCGCACAATTGTAGCCAAATTTGATAAGGAAAGGGCATGCAAGAAAAACATTACGAAGTAATCATCATAGGCGGCGGTATAACGGGCAGTGCGCTAGCGTACGTGCTGGCGGAATTTAGCGGAATCAAAAATATCGCTCTACTTGAAAAATACGAAGGGCTTGCGACGCTAAATTCTAAAGCCAGTGCAAATTCCCAGACGATTCATTGCGGCGACATCGAGACCAACTACGATCTGCAAAAAGCAACCGAAGTCAAGCGCAAGGCGGATATGATCGTGAAATATTGCCAAAAGCACGGATATGAGAATAAATTTTTATTTCAGGGGCAGAAAATGGCTCTTGGCGTGGGCGAAAGCGAGGTAGAGCTCATAAAAGAGCGCTTTGAGAAATTTAAAGAGCTTTATCCGTATTTGCAGCTTTTTGACAAGGAAGAGCTCAAAAAAATAGAGCCTAAGCTAGTTTTTGATGGGCGCGGCGAGGAAAGAACGGAGGATATCGTAGCAATGGGCGTGCAATCGGGAGTTTACACGACGATCGATTACGGCGCGATGGCGAATTCCTTCGTGCAAAACGCTAAAAACGTGGAGGGCAAAACCTGCGATCTATATCTAAACTCCGAGGTACAAAATATCACCAAAATAGGCGATAAATTTTATATCCGCACCGCAAATAAGCTCTCGCTAAGCGCTGATTTCGTAGTCGTAGATGCGGGCGCACATTCGCTGTGGCTGGCGCACAAAATGGGGCTTGGGCAGGATCTTAGCACGATTTGCATCGCTGGCAGCTTCTATCTAACCAAGCAAAAACTTCTAAACGGCAAGGTTTACATGGTACAAAACCCAAAGCTTCCATTTGCCGCGCTTCACGGCGATCCGGATTTGCTCGCAGACGGCTGCACGAGATTCGGCCCTACCGCACTTACGATGCCGAAGCTAGAGCGTTACAAGGGCTGTCGTTCGGTGCCGGAATTTTTTCAGTCATTAAATTTTGACATGGACGTAGCCAAGGTCATTTGGCAAAATTTTGGCGATAGCGAGGTAAGGGACTTCTTAATCCGCAATATAGGCTTTGAGATACCGATTTTAGGTAAAAAGCTTTTCGTCAAAAATGCGCGCAAGATCATACCTAGCATCCGCGAGGAGGATATTTACTACGCCAAGGGCTTTGGCGGCGTGCGCCCACAAGTAATCTCACACTCGCAAAAAAAGCTGCTTTTAGGCGAAGCTAGAATAGGCGAAAATCCGGGGATTATCTTTAATATGACCCCAAGCCCAGGTGCTACGAGCTGCCTAGGTAACGCGCTTCGCGACGCAAAAAGTGCCTGCGAATATTTGGGAGTGAGCTTTGATGATGCAAAATTTGACGCGGAAATGATGCAATAAAGAGGAATTTTTAAATTTCGCTCGGGCAAGAATTTTAAAATTTTACTTCGGCGAGGATTTTAGAATTTTGCTCGCGCTTCACATATATAGGGGATTCTAAAAATTTCATTCAAACGCGAATTTTTAGAATTTAACCTGCACCGCAAGCTATGAAATTTTAAAATTTCGCCGTGCCATAGAATTTTGAAATTTCATCGCGCCATAAAATTTTAAAATTCCTTTGCCTAGCAAATTTAGAAATTTCAAAATTTCACGTAAAATTTCGCCTAATGCGGCGATAAATTTTAAATTTAAAGGAGAAAAGATGCTTAAAAAAACCAAAATCCTAGCGACCATCGGGCCCGCGAGCGACAGCGAAGAGATGATGAGCGCGATGGTAAAGGCGGGCTGCAACGCCTTTAGGATGAACTTCAGCCACGGCACGCACGAGTATCACGAGGCAAATTTAAACAAAATTCGCGCCGTAGAAAAGAGCCTGGGCGTGCGCGTAGGCGTCTTTCAGGACATCAGCGGCCCAAAGATCCGCGTCGGCAAACTAGAGGAAAATTTTAAATTAAAAACGGGCGATAAAATCACCTTCCTTCCTCGCGAAATCATCGGCAAAAAGACCGCCCCTGGCGAATACGAGCTGTGTATCAACCACCCTGAAATTTTGCCGTTAATGAAGGTAGGCGAGTTCATCTACCTTTACGACGGCTCGATCCGCGCCAAGGTAGTCGCGGTAAGCGAGCAAGGCGTGCGAGCGGTGCTCGAAAACGACGGCTTTTTAAGCTCGAATAAGGGGGTGAACTTTCCAAACACCCGCCTAAATATCGACGTCATCACGCAAAAAGACCTCGAGGATCTGCGCTGGGGCGCGGCGCACGGCGTAAATTTCGTAGGCATCTCCTTCGTGCAGTCGCAAAACGACATCCTACGCGTGCGCGAAATTTTAAACTCGCTGGGCTCAAAAGCTAAAATTTACGCTAAGATCGAGAAATTCGACGCTGTAGAAAACATCGAGCAGATCATCGAGGCAAGCGACGGCATAATGGTCGCGCGCGGAGATCTAGGCATCGAGATGCCGTTTTATGAGATCCCGCGCATCCAAAAGCGTATCATAGCTCTTGCCAACGCCCGCTCAAAGCCCGTCATCACCGCCACGCAGATGATGCTTAGCATGACCGAGCACGAGCGCGCCACCAGAGCCGAGATCAGCGACGTCGCAAACGCCGTGCTCGACGGCACCGACGCCGTGATGCTAAGCGAGGAAAGTGCCATCGGCAAAAACCCCGCAGCCGTGGTCGCCGCGATGAGCGAGACGATCCGCGAGACCGAAAAGATCTATCCTTACGATAAATTTAACGATTACGACTTCTACGACGAGACCGATATGATCACTTCAAGCACCGCAGCGCTTGCCGCAAGACTGGGCGCGGGCGCGATACTTTCGATCACGGGCTCGGGACGCTCGGCGATCAAACTCGCACGCAACCGCGCAAAAATCGACATCATCGCAATCGCACACGACGAGCAGACCGCGCACGCGCTAAGTCTCGTGTGGGGCGTAAATCCTGCGATGGTCAGGGAAAAAACGAGCATCAACTCGCTGCTCGCACGTATCATAAGCGAGGCTCTGCAGCGCGGACTCATCGAAGAAGGCGGCACCTACGTGATGACGGCGGGCTTTCAAAGCGGCCATCCCGGCAGCACCGACTACATCCGCATCATCAAAAAAGATCAGATCGATTTCTACCGCGACACCGCAAAAACGGGCTTTAGCGGTAAAATTTAAAAAATCAAAATGTCAAAGTCCATTAAAATCAAAGAATCGCGGTTAAATTTAACCCCTTGCTACGAACTAACGCAAAAAGAGGCGCGAGAGCTCGTCAGCATCGGCATCACCGAGCGCGGCGAGATATATTTTCTATGCGAGGATGCGGGCGAATACGTCATAAAATTTATGCAAGACGGGCGGCTGCGCGAGATAAAAACCGACGCGGACGAAAACGGCTACCGCTTCGCCGTGCCCGTGGATTTTCCAAACCGTTGGGCGCTGATAAACGCTCGCTCGCGCTACGATGAGAAGCTAAAACGCGGCGAGGAAAATTTAAAATTTATCGATGAGCTGGGCGCCCGGACGGGCAAAATTTGCGTGGGCGATGGCATAGCAAAGATCATAGCGCAAGGCGGGCGGCTCTACGTTTCATATTTTGGCGACGGGCTCTTCGGCAACTTCAGCGGAGACGAGTGCGAACTCGCCGTTTGGAACGAGGCGGGCGAAAAGCTCTATGGATTTGACCTCAGCCGGATTCACGACTGCTACGCGATAAATCTATTTGGCGGCGCGTGCTACGCGCACTATTGCAGTAGCTTTGATTTCGTGCGTATCAAGGACGGGCAAGCTGCGGCGTATACTCCAAAAATCAGTTCTTATAAACCGGACTCCGCGGCTATTGAAACGTGCGAGCTAGAATTTTCAAAGAGCGATTATATTTTTGCGAGCCGCGACTTCGCACTGGATGAGCGAAGCGTGCTGTTTTGCCTGGCTGATAACGACAAAGATGAGCTGTTTTTGTTTAAATTTAAAGGCGAAACGCTAGAATTCGACAGAAAAATCAGCCTAAATTTTCTCGGCGCAGACGGCTCGAAAAATAACAAAAATGAGGGCTGCGGCTCGTACGGGAACGGCGAATATTTAGCTTTTTTAAAAGGCACCAAAATTTATAAAATTTGCGTGAGTGAGCTAAATTGAAATGTAAATTTAGCAGCTAACGACGCTTAAATTTAGCCGCGTAAAGCGTCGCGGTAAAGCCGAATCAAAAGAAAATAGAGCCGCTGCAAAAATTAAAATTCCGCAAAAATATATTCGTTAAAAATCAAGCTCGCGCTCTTAAATTTCAGGGTATAATTACGAAGCAAATTTACAAAATTTAACCGAAGGAGAGACCATGAAAAAATTTCGCTCACTGCTGCTGTGTGCGGCGGCGGCGACTTTGAGCGCCCAAGGCGAGAGTAGCGAGGACAAGGTGGAAAAAATCACTTCGATCGACATCTATGTCTCGCCGTTTTATTCGGCTAAGGAGGGCAAGCCCGAATACGTGCATGTTTACGAGCCGATCGACGATCTGTTGATGAAAAACGACGTGGCGAGCCTGAAAAAAGCGATTAAAATCATCGAAGACGCCCCGGATATGGTCGCTCCGACTACGCTGATGACCGTCGCTGCGCGCGCTTATGATCTGGGGCTTAAGGACGACGCGGTGTTTTGGTTCTACGCGGGCAAAAATCGATTCCTAACCTTCGCTCGCGTCATTGAC
The DNA here is from genome assembly GCA_963547835.1 of uncultured Campylobacter sp. GTDB lineage: Bacteria > Campylobacterota > Campylobacteria > Campylobacterales > Campylobacteraceae > Campylobacter_B. Next base: position 1,890 of record CAUUSU010000024.1, on the reverse strand, counting down.
ATCAAGGACGAGATGTTTCGTGAGACCGAGTCCGCGAACGCGGCGTTTTTACAGCTCGTCGGCAACGTGGTAAATCCATACGCATTCTGCGATCTCGCTAAACAGCGCGATGCGGCGGCACGCGCAAGAGACTGGGTCAAGGCACACCCGTATAAAGCGATATTTGATGAGAAATTTCCATCTCACTTCGCAGATCGCGCCGCCGCGCTCAAGGCAGCCGAGGACAAAATGGACGCCGCGCTACTTAGGCAGGACGAGTTTTTCGCAGACCCCGCTAAAAAGGCGGACTTCCTAGCCAAGCGCAAAGCAAATAACGCGGATAAGCGCTTCTGCGATTAGTATCGCCTAATCAGCGGCACTTTTGAAAAATCGGCATTATTTGAAATTTTGAGCTGCCAAAAATTTAGTGTCGCATTTTATCTCTTCAAGCGGATCTGCGCATGAATTTAAAATTTTATTACGTAGAATTTTATCACTAACGGCACGCAGTGAAGCTTTGATATAAATCAGCCTAGATCTGTTTAAATTTATCAGAAGCTCGCACGCAATTCTATTTCGCATAAATTCTATCGACAACTAACGCAAAATCAGATCAAAATATTACTAAAATTCCAGCAGTTTGGCGACGTAAAATTTCACCGCTACCGCCTAAAAATCGAAGTTTTTTAAATTTAGCCGCGCGGCGAAATTTTATCCGTTTTTATATACGAACATTATATAATTATTAAAATTTTTCCAAGGAGAGAGGATGAAAAAGCTCGCTACGATACTTGCGCTGCTCTGTGCGGCGGCGTTTGCCAAGGAGTATGAGTATATGGTGCAAAGTATGAGCTACGGCTCACTCGGAGGGCGCAAGGAAAGCACGCATCTAAGCTACGATGCGGCGGCGCGCAAGCTGGAGCAGATAAGAGATACGAACTCCTCGGACGGCCTAGGCTCTAGCTACAAAGAGATCAGCTATTTTGACGAAAAGGGGGATATGATTAAATTTGAAGTATTTAACCTCGATCTTAAAAGCGGCAAGTGGAAAAAAATAGAAGACTACACGGAAAGCATAAAGGGTAACGTCACGACGCGCGAGAGCAATTCGATAGCGGATGACGGCACGCGCAATGCGAGCAAAACCGTCTCCAGCTACGACGGCAACGCGACCGAAGATGTGCGATATAAGCTCATAAAGGGCAAATGGCAAAAAGAGAGCATGAATAGATCCGTAAGAAACGCGTGGGATAAGGAGGAGCTTACGATAAGCTTCAAATGGGACGGCAAGAGCTGGCAGCCCAAAGATAAGACTGAAATTTTCTACGACGGCTCAGGAGAGATGAGCGGATACGTAACCTACGAGTTTGTAAACGGCGCGTGGCAAAACAGCGAGCGAGAAATGCTTAACGGCGATCGAAACGGCAGCTATGAGCAGATCCGCAGTACTTTCCAAAACGGCGCGTGGCAAAACGCTACGATGAGCAAGCATGAGCTTGACGCCGCAAAGGGCGAGGAGATCGTTACGAGCTTCATCTGGAACGACGAGAAGGGCGCGTGGGATAATATGAGCAAACAGACCGCTATCAAGAAGGACGCAGATCTTAATATGACCTCATATCTGTGGGATGAGCAGCTTAAAGATTGGGTCAAAAGCTACTCAAACGGCGAAATTTACGACAAATCGGGCGAGCGCCCGCTCGTGCAAAGCAACGAATCAAATTCCAGTAGCGGCAAATACGTCTATAGCTACGACGAGCACGGCAGCAATACCGCGATGGATATCTACAAGCTTGATGCGAGCGGCAAATGGGTGCAAACCGGGCGCTCGGAGGCTACTTACGATACCCAAATCCCGTCGGACAGCGTGGGGCACGGAGCCGCGCTGATGATGTTTGAGATGCCTAGTAT
>CAUUSU010000023.1:0-11952 GCA_963547835.1 uncultured Campylobacter sp. | reverse complement strand
TCCAGTCGTTACTATTGTAGTCGCTGCTTATCTTACCTACATGAAAGCTTGCATCTATATAGGCATCGCTGCTAAATACCTGCTTTAGCATCAAGCCTCCGCCTATATATTCGCTATCTCCGTCTGCATGCAGACCGCTATCTAAGTAGCTATCGTAGTTTGCTCTTCCATATTCTACGAATACTCCGCTTAGTATCTCTCCTGCGGAATTCGGAGTTAAGCTAGCAAGACCAGCTGCTACTCCATAGCCTTTGGAATTTATGTGTGAGCCTGTTTCATGTCTTAGAGAGTAAGCTTCGCTTATAGCAAAAGGAAATAGCTCTAGGTGTCCATCCGGTATTAGCTTATCTAGGTAGTTAGTGATTAACTCGCTTCCGCTCTTTAAGCTAGCTAGGCTTGCAGCACGAGTTTCTGCGAAGGATTTGGTATTAGAGCTTACGCGTGCGCTAGGAGCCGAGGAAGTATCAAATCCTAAATTTAGATAATTGCCGCTTTGATAAATTTTAGGGCTATAGCTTAGACTTACTCCTACATTTAGCGTTGCATGCATATTGGCTGCATTGGGAGCTATAAGGCTGCCGCTTCCTTGCTTATTGATTAGATGAATCTCGCTGCTTGGACTTAACGGACCGCTTATTCCGCTGATATAAGTCGTGATATTGCCGACATTGCTTAGATCGGTATTGGCAGTAGGGTCGCTTAGGGTAAGTACGCTATCGCCTGCTCTAATAGAGTTAGGAAGAAAGAAGTTTAGCCTGTCAAAGCCGCTAATATTTTTAGCGCTTAAGGAATTTACTGCCGCAGGAGAGCTATTGCTAGCTCCTATGTTAAGGGTGTTGCCGCTGCCGCTTGCGCTTATTACGCCTACATTATGACCGCTGATGAAATTTAGCATATTATTTGCGCCTGCTGTGTGGATATTTCTAGCATTAAAATTCTTATCCTCTCCGGCCTTGCCTATGTCTATATTGTTTCCGTTAAGACCGCCGACACCAAGATATTTTTGCAGCTCATCCGCATCGAAATCCCCATTTATGCTCTCGTTAGTCTTAATAAGCTTTTGAATATAAAGCTCCCGCTCATCCTCGCTTATATGCATACCGCCTATGTTTCTGCTAAAGGTATTGGCATCTTTTATGACATAGTTTTTATTTAGTTGAGTTACGTAGCCCTTGTCTTTAAAGCGCGGATCATATCCGGTAAATTTACCGCCTCCGCTTTTATAGGCAAGTGTGTATTTCTTATTATCGCCATCTGGATAGCTTGCATTGTTTAAAGCGTTAAATTCGCTTGCCGAGTTTACGAATATATCGGTACCGCTTAGGTCGGTATTGCCGGAGCTGGTTAAGCTTAAAGCTCTTTTGGTACTAGACGAAGCATCGTTTTCTATCTCGCTAAGGGAGGCTAGGTTAAATTCCAATTTATTGAAATTTGCAAAATTTCCAGCATTTAGGCCATTGCCTGAGTTTGAAGATAGGATATTTAGGCTATTGCCAGAATTGCTAGCGTTTGCGCTAGATACTCCGTATATCGTGCCCGCTACGCTGCCGTTTCTGAAATTTACTACGTTGTTGCTGCCGCTAGCGGCATCTGCGGCATAGACGTTACCGGCGACTTGCGTGTTTCCGTTTAGATTTACGGTATTGGAGGAGGCGACGCCGCTAGCTTTTCCGCCGTATACGCTTCCGCCTACGTTTACCGAGTTAAGAGTTATGGTGTTGGAAATCGCGCTGTTTCCCTTGCCGCCTACCGCCATTGCTCCTACGCTGCCGTTGTTTATCGTTACGATATTGGATTTGGCTTCTCCGTTGCTAGTATTGCCGCCGTAAATGCTATTGTGGATTATCGTAGCATTCGTAGTTACGCTATTATCGTGGACGTCCCCGCCTCCGCTACTGCTATGAGTGATGCCCGCATTTACGTACCCCACGTCTATTCCGCTTGCTTCGAAAGTTACGTGGTTATTATAAATTTCTTGCGGGGTAGCGGAATTTGAGTATCCTCCGTCGATCTCACCTATGTTGCTTCCGCCCTTGATCTTGGCGTAGTTATCGTGGATGCTATTGCTTCCGTCCGTAGCGTCGTCTCTGCCCGAGCTTATGTTTTTGCCGCCTAGATTGCCTGCATTCTCCTTTACTATTACGGTGTTTCCTTTATTGCCGAATAGCTCAGTAGCGCCCGCAGCCTTGTTAGAATTTTGATTTTGCATTAGCTCGCTTTGATCGAAGTTGGGGTCTATCCAAGAGCGAGTTAGAGTGCCCTTTTGCATGATTAAATTCTTATTGTTTTCGACCTCGATCGTGGTGCCGGTGATTTGATAGTGATCTTTGTCGGTAATCGTATAAATTTGATTATCTTGCACGGTCTGTGCGGCTCTAGTGATCGTGCCACCGCCTGAATTATGGATCAGATAGTACTTTCCTTCGTCTAAATCTGATTTTATACCCTCTATCTTTGTGCCGTTTAAATTCGTATTGCCGCTATTGGTTAGAGTAAGCGGCGCATCGGCTTGGGTAGTGGAATATAGATCGTGAAAATTTATAGAGCCGAAATTTTTAATGTCCTTGGCTTTTTTCACGCCGCCGCCGACCCAGTTTTCTATATGCAAGGTATTGGTTTTATCCGCAGGCTTATTGCTGCCGTAGATTGTACCGCTTATCGTGCCGCCTCTAAAATTTACGTTGCTATTCTCGACGCTGCCGCTTGTTGCGTAGCCTGCATAGACGTCTCCTGCTATCGTCGTTCTTTATTTATTTATATAAACGACTGCGTTTTTGACACTTCCCGCACGTGCGCCATAGACATTGCCGCCTACGTGCACGCCTTTATTAGAATCGAATGCTCCCAGAGTGACTCTATCGCCGTCCGATTCGCCTACGATGCCGCTTGCTGCCGCGACATCACCTTTTACGGTACCTTTGTAAAGATCAACTACGCTTCGCGAGCTCGAGGCGCCGCCCAAAGAGCCTGTGACGCTGCCTACGATTGCATCGTCGTTATTGATCTCTACGCGATTTGCGCTCATTGCGCTAGCGCTATTTGCTTGACCGCCTACTACTTGGTAATTTTGCGCTTTTAGCTTTGCGCTTATGGATACGGAGTTTGCACTAGAGTTTCCGCTTCCGCCCGCTGCGCCCAAAATTCTACCGCTTCCATTTAGAGTGATAGTATTTGTGCTGCCGTAATAAGGCACCGTTATATTGACGCTATTGTAGATGCTTTTTCCCGTGGAGGATTGAGCGCCAAATATGTCAAAGCCTCCTCTAAACGTGCCGCCTTTGATAGTTATTCTATTTGATACGGCATCGCCGCCGCCGCTTACTATACCGCCCACGATTACATTCGTAACGGAGCCGTTGCCGATAGTGCCTCCGTCGATTGTTACGGCGTTAGAGGAGGCTTTTTTATCCGCTCCGCTTCTGCCGCCGATGATATTATAATGTCTATTTGAGCTACCGCCGAAGTTATCGGCATTTCCCGTAATTTCAGCGCCGTATTTTACAAGAACCTGATTTCGCGTCGCTTCGCCTTCGTTACCCGTTTTTGACGCCGCTATACCTTGCCCGCCCACGACCAAATTTACTTTAGAACCGTTTTCTAAGCTCACATAATTATCTGATACGCCCTTGGCCTCGGCACCTATTGCGATACCCACGTAAGCGTTTGCGCCTCTAATCGTAAGTCTATTGTTGGAGGCAGAGTTTAACTCAGTAAAGCCAGCGATCCCATCGCCGCTTCCTCCGCCGTAAATCACGCTGCCGGAATAATCCGTTCCGCCGCTTGCAACACCCGTAATCGTCGTAATATTGCCGTTTGGGCTGGTACTTCCGCTGCCGCTAGTATTGCCGCTAAATCCCGCTGAATAGAGGTTATTATGGGTATGGATAAGCGGCGGATTAGAATCTGCGTTACAAAGCGCTTGTGCGGGCGCTAGTGCGAGCACCGCTGCGAGGCTAAGCATAGAGGAGCAGATGGATTTTTTCATATATTGATCCTTTGAAATTCATAAAGTTTGCGATTATACATAAAAATAGATCAGTTTGCAATATGAAAATCACTGATCGGTTTTTAAAAGAGGGGGCTACATTTTTAATTTTAAGTAATAAAAATTCACTCTTTGTGCAGAATAAATTCCTGGCTGAAAAATTTAACCTTTTTTTAGTGGGGGGGCATTTTGAGCGGATTACAAGTGGTAAAAAATCCTAGCAAGAGGATTTTTAGTAAAATTTGAAATAATAAAAATCTGAGCTAAATTTATTTTAGCAATTCCAAGCTGCGGTAGAATTTATGCAGGATAAATTTTAAACGAGCGGAATTTTATATAAATGCCGTTTCGCCTGCGAAAAAGCTTTTTTGAAAAATTTAAACAAGCAAGATTGCGCGATAAATTTTATGTGATCCCCGCTGCAAGAGCTAAAGCATAGCAAGCAGGAGATAAAATTTACGTGATAAATCTTGCGTAATAAATTTTAAAATGAGCCGCAAATCCTACAAGAAGCTGTAAATTCCATCTAGCAAGAAATATCTTTTATCCGCAGCGCCGTGATAAAATGGGTTGAAAGTTCCCTCGTATGCCTTTTCGAAAAAGCCTTCTTTGCTTAGCTTTATAAGCTCTGCATTGACGAAGTCTAGTAGCTCTTTATTGCCCTTCTGCACGCCAATACCCATAAAATCGGGCTTACCTAGCGTTTTAAGCGGCACTTCTACCTCGCTATCGACTACCGGATATGCCATTGCGATGAGATTATCGGTCGCGTAGGCGTCCACGTCGCCGTCTTTTAGCATGCGATAGCACTCCCTGGCGATCTTGCAAAATGTAAAATTTCCAAAGCCCTCTTGTTTAAAAAATGCCTCGCCCGTACCGCCGCTTTCGAGTAAAATTCTCTTCTCTCGCAGATCGGCTAAGGATTTTATTCTATCGGCCTTGCGGGTTAAAACTCCAAGATTTACTGAAAAATACGGTGTTGAAAAATCGATCTGCTGCGCGCGTTCAGGCGTAATGGTAATCGTAGCAATGACGATATCTACGCGGTTGTTTACTAGTGCTGGAATTCTATCCTCAACCTTCATCGGCACAAGCTCGATTCTGCCGCCTTTTTCGCCGAAAAGATCATTTGCTATGGCCTGTGCCATCGTAACTTCAAAGCCCTCAAAAGTTCCATCGTTCAGCTCGCTAAAAGGAGGCTGTCCATCGTAAACGCCGATGCGAACGACGCCTTTTGATCTGATCTGTTCCAAACTATCGGCAAAAGCAACGATAAATGGTAGCAACATTGCAAGAAGCAATTTCATGGCAAATCCTTAAATTTAATCTCTCTTCCGCTTTCAAACTAAGCGGGAAATTTTATTTACTAAAATTCTAAAAACCGAACTTAAAATTTAAAGTAAGCTCTTAGAGCATATTATAAATTCCATCTAGCAGAAAATATTTCTCATCCGCCGTACCGCGATAGAATGGATCAAAGCTCTGCTCGTAGGCTTTTTTAAAAAAGCCCTCTTTGCTCAGCTTGATGAGCTCTGCATTGACGAAATCAAGTAGTTCTTTGTTATCTTTCTGCACGCCGATGCCGATGAAATCGCTAGGACCTAGGTTTTTAAACGGCACTTCCAAAGTATCATCGATGACGGAATATGCAAGCACGATGAGATTATCATTTATATAGCCGTCCGCCTCGCCATTGCGAATCATTTCGTAGCATTCCTTAGCCGAAGCGCAATGGCCTAAATTTTTAAATCCCTTGGTTTTGAAAAATTTCTCGGCTACTGTCGCATCACCTTCGAATACGATCTTTTTATCATGAAGCTGCGCGATATCGGTAAAAGCGTCGGCTTTGCGCGTTAATACGCCCAAATTTACGGAGAGGTAGGGGAGGGAGAAATCGATCTTTCTTTTTCGTTCGTTTGTGATGCTAAATAGACCGATCACCAAATCAAGCTTATTTGCCTCTAAAAATGGAATTCTATCGTTTACGCTTAGTGGGATGAACTCGATTTTGCCCTCTTTTTTGCCGAAAATTTCTTTAGCGATCGCGTTTGCAAGATCGATTTCAAATCCTTCAAATTTGCCACCATTAGACTCGCAAAGCGGCGGATGAGCGTCGCGCACTCCGATGCGAATGACGCCGTTTTGTCTGATTTGATCTAGGCTATCGGCAAAAAGCGCCGCACAAAATAGAGCCGCTATAAAAAGTAGTTTCATTTTATGTCCTTAAAATGAGATTTCGTATATTATTCGCTTATAATAAATGGCATTTTAGTCGAAGGCGTTAGATAAAACACTGCTAAATTTCGTCCTAAAATATGGCATAGAGCCCATCTAGTAAGAAATATTTTTTATCTGCAGCGCCTTGATAAAATGGCTTGAAAGTTTCATCGTAAGAACGTTCGAAAAAGCCCTGCTTGCTAAGTGTAACAAGCTCTTTATTTATCAGATCAAGCAATTCGGTATTGCCTTTGCGCACCCCGATGCCTAAGAATTCCGGATTACCTAGATTTTGGATTGCTACTTCTAAGTTGTCGTCGATAATGGAATAAGCTAGCACGATGAGATTATCGTTAACGTAAGCATCGGCTTTGCCTTGCTTAAGCATATCATAGCATTCGGTAGTAATGGAGCAATGGATTAGATTGTGGATTTTATTTTTATACAAAAAATTTTCTGCCGTAGTCCCGCTACCCTCTACTAAGACCTTTTTGTTTGAAAGATCGTCTATACTTTTGATGCCGTCGCTTTTACGTGTCAAAACTCCTAAACTCATCGAAAAATATGGATAAGAAAAGTCGATTTGCTTTTTTCTATCTTGCGTTATCGTGATGGTCGCGACTGCAAGATCTACCTTATCGTTTTGTAATGCAGAGATCCTATCGCTGGCGTTTAGAGGGACGAACTCGACTCTACCGCGCTTATCACCGAATATGCTCTTAGCTATAGCGTCTGCAAGGTTGATTTCAAAGCCTTCGAAATTACCACTTTTTTCATCACTAAAAGGCGGCCTACCATCACGAACACCGATTTTAACGACTCCGGCAGATCTGATCTGCTCCAAACTGCCCGCAAAAACACTGCTGCAAAGTGCAAAAATAATGCAAAAAAGTAGCTTCATAAACTATCCTTTTCTTAAATTTAATATTATCCCTTAGATATTGCGTGATTTTACCCTAAAATAGTTAAACATAACTTCAATTACATAATACGGATTGCTAAATCGGTAGTAAGTGGGCAAGATTAAAATTTAAGAAACAATAGATAAATTTTATGAAGTGAAATTTAGCCGTAGCGAAATGTCGCGCAGGAAAGTATAGACTTTAATTAAAATTTATCTATCGTAATTTACGGCGCAGTTTTTGCAGTACCGACATATAATTTGATTTGGAATTTATCCATCATACCTGCTTGCTTTTCGAGCTGGAATTTTTACGTCTTGCCTACGTGCCGCATATTTCGCAATAAAATTTTAAAATTTGCTTGGATCGTAATGCTTTTTTGCGTTATAAAATTTTGCGGTATTTTAAAACTATTTTTCGCCGACTTCTACGATTTTGCTTAGCACGTATTGTTCTAGCTCGCGTCTAGGCACGTCATTTTTGAGCGCTTCGTTGTAGATATTTTCGACTATGCGGCTGTATTTTTCGTAGGGAAAGTAGAGGAAATGGTTCGCCCAAGCGCGTTTGATGAGCTCGTGGGTTAGCTTTTTTCTAGCCCATGCTTTGAAGCAATCAAAGCCGATAAAAACCGCCGACGTCGCTATGATCGTAAATAAAATGGAGAAGTGAAAGTCGATCTTTTCAAACATCGCGTGCGTAAGCGTTATCAGAAACATAACGCAGACGAATGCGAAGCAAGCGAAGATAACGTAGGATTTGCCGTAGTTAAATTTAAAATTTAGCTTCGAAGGATCGACGAGCATTCCGTCGTTAAACTCGGCGTTGGCTTCGAGCAGATCACGGAAAAGCACGGGTTTATGCGATACATGAAACATAATATCTAAAAGTCTATCTTTAAAATTTGATTTATCCATCGGAGCTCCTTCGATTTTTGCGGCATTATATCTTAAATTAAATTGTTATAAGATAAAATAGCGCGAAATTTCAAGGAGAGATTATGTTTGAAATCAGCGGAATGAGCGGCGACGAGATAGTTTATATTAACGGCAAGTTTTGCGCGGCGAGGGATGCGGCGATAAGCCCTTTTGATCGCGGTTTCGTGCTTGGAGACGGCATCTATGAAGTAGTGCCCGTGGTAAATTCTAAAATTTGCGACAGAGCGGATTTTTGGGAGCGCTTTGAGCGTAGCGCCGCACAGATCGAGCTGAAAATTCCATATTCTCGCGAAAAATATGAGGAAATTTTATATGAGCTCATCGCGCAGGGCGGCGTGAGCGAGGGCGCTTTCTACACTCAGATCACAAGAGGCGCGGCGATGCGCGATTTTGATTACGTCCGCGGCATAGAGCCTAGCGTCTTTGCTTTCGTCTATCATACGCAAATTTTTGATAATCCGCTCGCAAAAGAGGGGATCGAGATCGTAAGCCTGCCCGAGATCCGCTGGCATAGGCGCGATATAAAATCGATCTCGCTTTTAGCTCAGTGCATCTTAAAGCACGAGGCCCACAAGGCGGGCGCTTACGAGTGCTTTTTGATCGAGGACGGGCTCGTTACCGAGTGTTCGAGCTCTAGCGCGTTTATCATCAAAGATGACGTCCTCATCACGCGACCGCTTTCAAACGACATACTGCCTGGCATCCGCCGCAAGGTGATCCTAGGTCTTGCCGAGCAGGCGGGGCTTAGCGTGCAGCAGCGAGCGTTTGGAATGAGCGAGGTTTATGAAGCCGATGAAGCCTTTATCAGTGCGGCGACGCTGATGGTGCTGCCGATCGTAAAAGCAGACGGCAGAGCGATCGGCGGCGGCACGGTCGGCAAATACGTACCGAGCCTACGTGAGATGTATGCCGCGCGGCTAAGAGCCGAAGCGGGACTGTAATAGGGCGGTCAAATTTAGCCCGTTAAATTTAAACTATGCGGGCTGATTAAATTTTGCTTTCTAGCTCGCCGGTTATGCGGCCCAGCTCGCTTACTAATTCTAAAATTTCAGCCAGTTCGTATTGGTGAGCATACGCCGTTCCGGTAGTTGAAGGTACGCTAAATAGCTCTGTTTCGAAGCGGTTCGGCGCGCCGTTTAGAAATAGGTAAAATTTATTATCCATAAATGCCGCACTGATGCTAAATTTATAATAGTATCGCTTCAACTCATTTAGTCGCTCCATCAACGTAGGCGTCAATAGATAGCGAGCTTCGACCTTGTCGTCAGCGAACACGCGAAATTCGCTATTAAAAACGACGTTGTCCATTAGCTCCTTCTCGCCTAAAATTTTTGTATTCAGCTCGCGGCTTGCCAAAATGGTTCGGGAGTAAAATTTCTTACCAAACTCGCATATCAGCACGCTGCCGCTAAAATCCATATACGCATCATATAAGCTCATCGCAAGCGAAGCTAGCTTCACATAAGTATTGTCTATGCCCAGATCGTAGTTCTTTTTGATTCTAATCGCCTCGCTGAGGCTAAATTTTACCCCATCCCATTCGCCTTTTATCTCATCTTCGCTGATAAAATCAGAGTTTGCAAAGATCCCCGCTCGCCTGAATTCCTTCGCGCTTATGCCGCGGCCTGGCGAATAAGTAAGCTGCGGATACGCCTGCGAGATCGCCGTGCGCACCAAAACTTTTTTGTAAAATAGTTTATATTCATAAGCGGCGTCCGCAATACCGTCGTAAATGCAAGCAACATAAATAATCAAAAGCACCGCGTAGATAAGATAAACTTCGATCATCTTGTAATCCGTATCATCGTCTGTTTTAAATACCGCATCGATCGCAAACATCACGATAAATGGGAACAGATACAAAAATACTATCTTGGCATAGATCATCACTACCTTGCAAATACACTTTTTTTGTTTGGCTCTACTTAGCGCTATCACCCTGTCTAGTTGCACGTGTTTCCTTAAATTTTTTGATCCGAAATTTTATAAAATTCATTCTCTTGATAAAATTTCACTACAGCCTCGTCTGCGCTTGCGCTGCGCTGCAAATACCGTAGCAAGGGCTCTGAGCGCGTATAGATCACGCCAAGCCCGGCAAGGCTCGTCGCGCGCGAAAGCGCCACATAGAGCTGCCCTTTGGCAAAGATCCTGTCGATGTCGCAGATGAGCTGCGGGATGCTCATGCCTTGGGATTTGTGGATCGTGATGGCGTATGCGAGCTTGAGCGGGAACTGATAATACCGCGCTAACACGACCTGCTCGGCATCCGCGCCGCTTGCGGCGATCTCGCTTAGTTCGTATGTTTGCAGTCCCACGCGGCTTAGCATGCCCGAGGGCTTTTTTACGACCACGCTTTCGATCTCGCCGCCGGAACTTTTTTCGATCTTTTCGACGACGCCTTGCTCGCCGTTAAAAAACTCGCCGCTTTTATTCGCGGTAAACAGCACCTTTGCGCCTTCTTTCAGCGTCAGACTTTGCGGCGCGTTTAGCGAGGCGATCCATTTTTGAATTTTCTGCTCGCTCACGCCGCTTTGTAGCGCTTCATAAACGCCCTCAAAGCTGCTCTGCGGCGCATTAAGCTTGGCTAGTCTGGCGTTATTTATCGCATCTACTTCGGCGTTTCGGCCCGAGATTATCGTGGCATCTGGTTCTGCTAGCGCGGCATCGATGATCAAAGATCGCATCAGCTCCGCCGTCTGCTCGCTTGTGATGCCGAGCCGCAGCTCGCAAAGCAGGCGGTATAGCGCCGCATCTGCGGTGCGCTTAGAGCCTATCATCTCGACGTAAAAAAACTCGCACTGCCTCCACGCATACGAGCCGAAGGCATAATCCGAGTCGCTAAATAGGCTCGCGCGCGGCGCGCTCTCGCCCTCTTTACGCACCGGCGGAAGCTGATAAAAATCTCCCGTAACTAGCAGCCGTCCGTTAAATTTAGAATTTGAAATTCTAAGATAGATCATCTCGAAAAGCTCGGCGCCGATCATCGAAATTTCATCGATTACGATGAGGTCTGCGAGGGCTAAAATTTTTCGCAGCTCGCTTAGTTTGCCGCTTTGTTTGCGATCGAAGCTTTTTAGCTCCTCGTGGTTTTTGCAAATGCCGAAGCGGAAGAAGCTATGCACGGTCACGCCGCCGATCTCTACGGCGCTGATGCCGGTGCTGCCGAGCACGATGACGAGCTTGCCGCGAGCGCGGTAGTTTTCGATGAGCTCTTTTATTACGTAGCTTTTGCCCACGCCTGCGCCGCCCGTGATGAAAATATTGCGATCTTTTAGCTTTTGGATAATGAAATTTATCAAGTTTTTTCCTATTTTTTGGCAAAATTATAGCCAAAATTTTTTAAAAGGCATTTTGTTTGAAACGACTAGTATCTCTTATCTTCGCAGCTTTAATCTTTGCAGGTTGCGGCGAAACCGTCGGCCCGCGCAAGTTTATCCCCGAAAATCCCGCGGTTTTAGATCTTGAATACGCTCAAAACAGCGAGCGGCTGCCGGCTCCCGCTTCGGTACAAAACATAAGCGGAAGCGCGTTTAAGAGCCGCTATTTTAAAATTTGGTTTGACGATGCGCCGATTAAGGCCGAAATCGATACGTTTTGGGGGCTTAATTACGCCAAGGGACGCCACTTTGACGCCGCAGGCAGGATATACGACGATGCGATCTACCAAAGCATTCGTATAAACGCGAACGAAGAGGCGTTCGGACTAATATCTGAGCCCGCTATAACGGTAAAAAACGCGCTGCTGCGAAATATCCCAAGCGATCTGCCGATTTTCGGCGATCCGAGCGAGCCGGGGGAGGGCGAGCCGTTTGATTACGCCGCAAATTCCGCCGTGGGCGTGGGCTATCCGATGCTGCTGTCGCATTACAGCAGAGACGGTGCGTGGGCGTTCGTGCGCAACGACGGCGTGTGG
>CAUUSU010000022.1:0-12205 GCA_963547835.1 uncultured Campylobacter sp. | reverse complement strand
GAGGGCGGTATGCAGTATCAGGGAAGTACCGAGATAACAAGCCTGCTTTGGGTTCTATATCAAAATTTAGACACTCTAAAAGCTAAGGTTACGAGGCCGCTAACAAACTTAAAAGCAGCTCTATTTTACGGCTGCCATTCATTAAGACCGGAGAGCGAGCTTAAAAAAGAAAGCTCTACCAATCCGAAAAGCTTTGAAGCGGTAGTTAGCGCACTTGGTGCTCAGATCGTGCCTTTTGAAAAACGCCTTGATTGCTGCGGCTTTCATGCTAGCTATCCTGCGGTAAAGTCGGTTCAAAAGATGTCAAGCGAGATCGTAAATAATGCGGGCGAAAACGGAGCGGACGTAGTAGTTACCCCTTGTCCGCTATGCCAGATGCAGCTAGATATCTATCAGGAGCGATACCAAGAAGCAAGGGATTCTAAGGTGCGAAAGCCGATCATCCACCTATCTCAGCTGGTAGGCCTTGCTCTTGGGCTAAGCAATGAGCAGCTTGGACTAAATATCAATATCCAAGATGCAACGAGACTGGTAAGCTGATCTTTGGGAGATATTTAGAATTTTCTAAAATTTAAGGGATGATTTTACAAAAATACTTCGCCGCGGCGCACACATAGTGCGCCTTGCGAGTATTTCACAAAATCATACGACCTACGCTTACTTTATTCTAAAATACTTTCCGCTACTATAAAATTCTTGGATAAAATTTTATTGATTCGTAAATTTTAATGCTTCATAAAAATTTAATGCTTTCTCTGTCGTAATTTAATACTTCATCTGTTCGCATCAAATTTGAAATTGCCTTTTAAATTTCATAAATTTAAAAATATCCAAATTTAAATCCTCCATGACCATTTTAATTTTAAATAAAAAACTTTTTAAGCGGCGAATAAATATAAAATTTTAATTAAATCAGATCAAATTTAAGGTGCATAAATTCTAAATTTTGATAGAATGCCATTCGGAATATCCTAAATTTCAGGAGGACATTATGGTTGATTTGGCTCAAATTTCGGCTAGACTTGATGCCGTTGAGCGTTTGCCGCGAATAAAAGCAGAGGAGAGCATACAAGAAAGGCTTAAGAGTAAAGGTTTTTCCCGTCGCGATTTTATGAAATGGAGCGGAGCAATGACCGCGATGCTCGGGCTTCCGGCCGCATTTGCACCGAGTGTGGCGCGAGCTGCGGAGCTTGCGGATCGCTTGCCGGTAATCTGGCTTCATATGGCGGAGTGCACGGGCTGTAGCGAGAGCTTGCTACGCACCGATACGCCTACGATCGATAGCCTCATATTCGATTACATCAGCCTAGAATACCACGAGACGATAATGGCTGCCGCAGGCTGGCAAGCCGAGGAAAATTTAGAGGGCGCGATCGAAAAATACAAGGGGCGCTATATCTTGATGGTCGAGGGTGGAATCCCAAGCGGCGAGAATGAATTTTTCCTAACCGTGGGTCCTGAGGGTAAGAGCGGAGCTCAGCACTGCAAGCACGCTGCCGAAGGCGCTGCGGCGATATTTGCGATCGGCACCTGTTCGAGCTTCGGCGGCATCCAAGCCGCGGCCCCGAATCCGACCGGCGCCGTAGGTTTGGACAAAATCATAAACAAGCCCGTCATCAACGTCCCGGGCTGTCCGCCGAGCGAAAAAAATATCGTAGGAAATGTATTAAATTTCATCCTTTTCGGCACGCTTCCAAGCCTTGACGTTTATAACCGACCGAAATGGGCTTACGGGCTACGAATACATGATCTATGCGAGCGCCGCGGACATTTCGACGCGGGCGAGTTTGTAGAAAGCTTCGGCGATGCGGGCGCAAAGGACGGATATTGCCTTTATAAAGTAGGCTGCAAGGGTCCTTACACGTTTAACAACTGCTCGCGCGAGCGCTTCAACTCCCACACTAGCTGGCCGGTACAGGCGGGTCACGGCTGTATAGGTTGCTCGGAGCCTGATTTCTGGGATCATATGGGACCTTTTGAGGAGCCTTTGGCGGATCGCCTTTACGAAAGCGTTTTCGGCGGGCTCGGCGCTGATGCTACCGCAGATAAGATAGGTGTCGGAATTTTAGCGATCACGGGTGTTGCGGTAGCGGCACACGCGGCGATTGCGTCATTTAAGAAAGATAAAGGGGAATAATCATGTCGCAAAGAATCGTAATAGATCCGATAACCAGAATAGAGGGACATTTAAGAATAGAGGTCGTAGTGGATGATGAAAACGTCGTCCGAGAGGCTTATAGTAGCTCGACGCTATGGCGCGGGCTTGAGACCATAGTAAAAAACAGAGATCCGCGCGATGCGGGATTTTTTATGCAAAGAATTTGCGGCGTCTGCACTTTCTCACATTACAAAGCGGGTATCGTCGCGGTAGAAAACGCCCTTGGTATCACTCCGCCGCTAAATGCCTTGCTGACGCGCACGCTGATGGCTAATGCGCTATTTTTACACGATCATCCGGTGCATTTTTATCAACTCCACGGGCTTGATTTCGTAGATGTAGTAAGCGCTCTTAGCGCCGATCCTAAAAAGGCAAGTGAGGAGGCATTTAAATACTGCGATACCCCTTATGCGTGCGGTGTGGATAAACTAAAAGAGGTGCAAGATCGCGTGGGCGCTTTCGTTAAGAAAGGCGCTTTGGGGCCTTTTGCCAACGCCTACTTCGGCCACCCAACATATAAGCTTAGCCCGGAGCAAAATTTAATCGCTCTTTCGCACTATCTTGAGTGTTTGCGCATTCAGCGCACGGCGGCTCAGATGATGGCGATATTCGGTGCGAAACAGCCTCATCCGCAAAGCCTCACCGTAGGCGGCGTAACCTGCGTAATGGATATCCTAAGTCCTGCGAGATTGGGCGAATATATGTCTAAATTTAAAGAGGTCGCGGACTTCGTAAATCGCGCCTACTATCCTGATCTCGTAATGGCCGCGAAGGCTTACGGCAACGAGCCTAGCGTGCTAAACGATATCGGCGTGGCAAATTTATGGACTCATCAAGAATTTCAGCTTTCAAAGAACGAATGGCTATTTCAAAGCGGCATGATCCTTGACGGCGATATTAGTAAGGTTTTGGAGCTGGATGAGAACAAGATCACCGAGGAGGCAACGCATGCGTGGTATAAAAACGATGCGGCGCTTCATCCTTACGACGGCGAGCAGGAGCCGAATTATACGGGCCTTAAGGACGGACAGAGCATCGACGCGCACGGCAAAGAAGCGCATACGAAGGTACTTGATACCCAGGGCAAATACACCTGGATCAAAGCTCCGCGCTACGACGGCAAGCCGCTTCAGGTAGGACCGCTTGCAAATATCGTGGTAAATTACGCTAAGAAAAATGAGCGCGTAGTAAAGGTTGTGGATCAATTCCTAAAAGACGCCGGCTTGCCGCTTGAGGCGGTATTTTCGACGCTTGGACGAACGGCGTGTCGTATGATCGAGGCTAAAGTCGTAGCCGACAACGGACTGATTGCGCTAGAAAATTTGATCGCAAACATCAAAAGCGGCGATACGCAGACCTGCGCAAAATATGTAATCGATAACTCCAAAGAGTACAAAGGTCGCTATATCGGTCATGTGCCGCGCGGCGCGCTTAGCCACTGGTGCAGGATCGAAAAGGGCGTCATCAAAAACTGGCAGGCGGTCGTGCCATCTACTTGGAACGCCACGCCGAAGGATAAAGATGGCGCTATGGGCGCTTACGAATCCTGCTTGATCGGACTTAAGCTTGCCGATCTTTCCAAGCCGCTAGAGATTATCCGCCGTATCCATTCATTCGATCCTTGCATAGCCTGCGCCGTGCACGTAATGGACGCTAAAGGAGCGGAGCTTGGCTGCTATAGGGTAGATCCCAGCAAAGGATAAACGATGAAAAAAAGATTTGCGGAATATGAATTCTCCATCGGTCTTAGGCTCACGCACTGGCTGCGCGCGCTTTGCATTACGATTTTGGTGATCACCGGATATTACATCGCCTTTGTTTTCACCGCACCCGAGGTAAGCCCAGAGCCGGTGCTTTTCATGCAAGCTAAATTTAGATTCGTACATCTGATCTTCGGCTTTGCGATGATCGGTGCGGCGATCTTTAAAACTTATCTTTTCTTCTTCGATAAAAAGAGCAGAAAAGAGCTTTTAAGCATCAAGGATTTTTTTAGCCCGCGTGTCTGGATAGCTCAGATCAAATACTATATCTTTTTGGGCGAGCACCCGCATCTTCGCGGCGTTTATAACCCATTGCAGTTTATATCATATCTGGGCTTTTATCTAGTATTGTTCGTAATCTGCCTAACGGGAATGATTCTATACGTTCACGTCTATCACGAAGGGTTAGGCGGCGCGCTATACGGGCTCTTGCGCCCGCTGGAAGCGGCGATGGGCGGTCTAAGCGAAGTGCGAATGATACATCATCTTTGCATGAATATCATCATAATCTTCGTGCCGATCCACGTCTATATGGCGGTCTTTAACGCCGTCAAGGGTAGGGACGGCGCGATGGATGCGATCGTAAGCGGCTATAAATTTAAAAAGGAAGAGCACGCTTGAGGGTGCTGGTACTGGGTATCGGCAACGTCATCTACGCGGACGAGGGCATAGGCGTGCACTTCGTCCGCGCGCTCGCGCAGAACTATAAATTTTATCCTAAAGCTACCGCGCGAAATTCTATGGCGGGCGAGAATTTAACGGCGCAGAATTTTATGCAAAATTCCGCCCAAGTATCTGCGATACAAAATTTTACCTCGCAAAATTCCATAGAGCGCGACCCCTTGCAAAATTTTGCGGATGAAAATTTTATCTCCGAGCAAAATTTCGCAGCAGTAAATTTAGACCGAAATTCTACTTCAGAAAATTCCGCCAAGCAGAATTTCGCTTCAAATTTTACTTCGCAGAATTCCGTCATAAATTACGCAGCGCAAAGCTCTATCAATGCGGACTTCATCGCCGTAAATTCAGCCGCGCCGAGCAGCAGCGCGGATCAGATCCGATTTATCGACGGCGGGACTCTGGCTAGCTTTTTAATGCCTACGATGGCGGAATTTGATGAAATTTTGCTCGTAGATTGCATAGACGCGGACGGCGCAAAGGGCGGCGAGGTGTATTTTTTCGACTACGACGCGATGCCTAAGCAGATCAGCTGGAGCGGTTCGGCACACGAGGTCGAAATGCTTCAAACCCTGCAAATGATGGATCTTTGCGGCGATCTACCTCACGTTAAAATTCTAGCTGTCGTGCCGCGGCGCATCGAGGAGGCGAGCTTCAAGCTAAGCTCCGTGATATTAAAGTCCTCAAAAATCATGGAAAAAACGGCGCTTAAGTACCTATCGGATCTTGGCTTCGCGCATGAAAAAATCGCCGATCTTAGCGCCCAAGATATCGCGGATCGATTTGCAAAAAGGGGGCGAGATGATAGTAGCATATGAGTTTAAATACCTTAATGAAAACGCGCTGATAGCGCACTTCTTGCTGTTTTATGCTCGCAAAAGCGCGCTGGAGTTTTGCCTAAAAAAAGAGGCGAGCTTAATAAGCCTTTTCGTGCGCGGCGGCGAGGATGAAATTTTAAAATTTAGCGACGAGGCGATGCCTCTGATTCCAAACTCCATATTTTTGGCAAAATCCTCCGTGCGCGTGGTAGACGAGGACGGCGCCGAAGCGAAAACGCTGAAATTTAACGGCATGTTTGAAGGTGCTTCCTCGGGCGATATAAGTAAATTTTTAGAGGATGAAATTTCAAACGCTCATAACACGGCTAAATTTAATAACTTCACTCCGCGAGTGATGAAGGAATACCTCGCTCACGCCGAGCCGTCTCAAAACGAATTCGGAGTAATAAGCGGCGCTAGCGTGCTTCATGAGGGAAAATTTGAAGCGGTAAACAGGGAGAATTTTGCTTGCTTACTGGAGTTTTGCCGCATAAACTTATTTCATGCTCAGCAGGTGCAGATTAAGCGCGGCGGCGCAACTTTCACGCTCAAGGCGGACGTGGATTTTAGCGCCGACTTTTTGATAGCCGCGGGAGTGGGCGCGCTGGATGGGATTTTTGTGAGCGACGAAAAGAGCAAAATCGCGCTCGCAGCCTTCGAAAAGCCACTCATAAGCCTAAAAACCAATGCGATCTTTAGAAAAAACCACGAGGATGCGCCTAAATTTTTTGACGTAAAGCTTGCGGGCGACATATTCGTGTTTGCGCTGGGACGCGCTTTGGCAAGCGACGAGATCTATTTTTTAAGCGCAAAATGTGAAAATGCGGCGCAAAAAGATAAAATTTTTAAGGTCGTGCCGCTTCAAAACGGCTTTTTGATCGTGCAAAACGAGGATTTTTTAAGTGGCAGCGCAAGCTCTTATCTGAAAAACTCAAACGACAAAAACTCCGCTCTTTTTGCGCTTACGTGCCGCGAGAAGGGGGTTTTGAACGACTCCAAAAAACGCGTTTTGCGCTGCTTTTTGGGCGTGGACGCGGACGATGAGATCGCAATTTATAGCGAAAGCTCCAAAAAAATTCTACTTAAATTCGATCTGCCGCGCAGCTTCGACGAGCTTAAGACGCAAATTTGCGCGGACGAAACGGGCGCGAAGCTGCTTGAAAATTTCAGCGCCAAATTTAGCGTAGACGCCGCAAAAATCGATGAAATTTTAAAAAGCGTAAACGCGGGATTTCACGGTATCTTTAACGTCGCCGCACAGCTTATCTGGGGGCGCGATGCGGCGTTTTTGATGGCGGCTGCGGAGGATTTTGCGGGCGGCAAAGGGGTGCGGCTTGATTTTTGCACGGACGAGCGCGGCTGTGTGCAAGCGGATAAAATTTTGCGCTCGGCGATGAGCTATGCGCTCGCAGGCGCCAATGAAAAGCTGTTTGCGTTCGGATTTTTCGATAGTTTGGGCTATTTTTTAAGCGATCTGGCGGATGAGTGCAAAGAGGATTTTGATGTTTTGATCTTCGGCGGCGCAATGTTTGGCGGGCGCAAATTTGCGGATTTGATGCTTAAGCTTTGCAAAAATTTTGACGCGAGCTTTAGCGACAGCTTCGCGCTTCAAGCTCGCTAGATCGGGCATATATGCGAATTTTTGGTAAAACTCCTAAGTCTTGTCCGCAAAACAGCGAGTTGCGCGGACATTGCGGTATTGACGGCCGCGCCGTGCGGGCTAAGCTTAGCGCAAACGAGATCGCACGAAATTTCAAAAAAGCGGTAAAGGGCGCGAGCGTGAAGGAACAAATTTTATTAAATTTAGAGCATATTTTGCACCGCCCGGTACGTTTTATCCGCCCGCTGCGAGCGCAACTTGCTTGCAAAACAGCTTCTGCGGCGCGCAATTTATGAAAGCATGCGTATGAAAACGGCTAAATTTGAGGTTTTCGGAGCGGTGCAGGGGGTCGGGTTTCGCCCGTTCGTCTACAAGCTCGCCGTGGATTTGGGGCTAAAAGGCGAAGTTTATAACGACGGCGAGGGCGTTAAAATCATCGTTTGCGCAGACCTTTCCGAGCCGCAAAAAGGCTCGATTGATAAAAATTCCGCCCCTTTAAATTTCGATCAACCCAATTTTAACGAAAATCAAGCACAGAAAGTATCGCTATCAGCTGCTCGGTCTTTAAATTCTGCCGAGTCGGATTCTAACGAAGCCGCAAGCTCGTCACTAAATTTTACGAGCTCAAATTTAAGCGGAAGCTCCATTTCGCCGCAAATCGCACCGAACTCGTCAAATGATTTGACGAGCTTGCCGCATGATTTGACGAGCAATTTGCAAGCCGCGGCGAGCGAGAAATTTTTACCAAACCTATTCAAGACCGATCTAAACGATCAGGGCTCCATTTTGCCCGCTTCGTCGGATCAAAATTTCATCGTGCAAAATTCGTCGCAGCAGCGCGGTATGTCGCAGAATGAATCGTCGCAAGGCTTGCAAAATACTAAGCGCGACTTGCAAGATGCGAAGTGGGATTTGCAGGGCTTTAAACGCAATCCGCAAAGCGCCGAGCAAGATCTGCGCGAAGAAGAAATTTTAAAAATTTTCGAGCAGCGCCTCTGCAGTGAGGCGCCGCCGCTTTGCCGAATCGACAGGATCGTTCGCGCAGATATTAATACACAAGATTTTACGCAAAATTTTACTGATTTTAAGATCACTCAATCCAAGGAGGGGCGTAAATTTAACCCGATCCTTCCCGATTTTGCGATCTGCGATCAGTGTAAAAAAGAGTTTTACGACCCCCAAAATCCGCGCTTCCACTACCCATTTATCAACTGCACGGATTGCGGTCCGCGCCTTAGCATCATCGCCGCGCTGCCGTATGACCGCGCAAACACCACGATGAGGGCGTTTAAGATGTGCGAGTTCTGCCGCGGCGAATACACGGACCCGCTCACGCGCCGCTATCACGCCGAGCCGATCTCCTGCCCGCACTGCGGCCCGCAGCTATTTTTATGCGGCGCGGACGGCGAAATTTTATCTAGCGGCGAGGATGCGGTAGCGTGCACGGCAGAACTTTTGCGGCGCGGGCAGATCGGCGCAATCAAAGGGATGGGCGGTTTTCACATCGTCTGCGATGCGACGAACGAGCGCGCAGTACGCATGCTGCGAACGCTCAAAAAACGCCCGAGCAAGCCTTTTGCGATCATGTGTCGCGACGCAGCGCAAGCAGGGCGCGCAGCGAGCCTAAGCGTGGAGGAAGAGGCGCTGATAGACTGTAACGTCAAGCCGATCGTGATTTTAAAAAACCGCGAGTTTGTTTGGCGCACAGAGGCGGGCTTTACGGCGAATTTCGGTACGCAAAATTTAAAGGCGCGAGGCGAAAATTCTATATCGCCGAAATTTACTAGCGAGCAAGAGAATTCGGCGCAAGAGCAGGGCTCTGCGCTACAAAATTTACGCAATTTGGCGGCGCAAAATTTTAGCGCGCAAAATATTGGAGTTTGCGCGGAGCAGGGCGGGTTGCATAGTGCGCAAATTTTCAGCAAAACGGTGCGACGTAGTTTCGCCTGCGACGCGTCGGTTGCGGGCGACTTGCGGAGCGCAGAAAACGAGCTAGGACGTGCATCGAATGAGTCTGGTTCGCAGTACGCGGCTAAAAATTTAAGCCTACCGCAAGCAGAAGGCGAGCTAAAGCTGCGACATACAGCTAATGATTTAAATTTACAGTCCGCAGCGGATAGCCAAGACTTGCGATGCGTGGCGAATGAGCCTGATTCTTGGCTTGCGACGGACGAGTCTATTTCGCAAAATTCGGCGAATATGCAGGGCTTGCGACATGCTGAGGATAGGATGGGCTTGCAGCGCTCGGTGAGCGAGCCGAGTCCGCAACAGACGATAAATTTGCAAGGTTCATGCTCTGCACAGGCGTGCACGGCGCGCGTGCACGGCGCCCATTCCGATAGCGAGGACGATTTCGTGCGTTTGCCCGCAAGCTTTTCGGCGATTTTTAGAGCAGGCGCGATTTTTATCGCTCAAAGCGTGGCGCCGAACCTTAATAAAATCGGCATTTTCATAGCCAACACCGGCGTGCATCTGCTGCTTTTTGAATATTTTGATCGCCCGATTGTCGCTACTAGCGCCAATATCAGCGGCGAGCCCATTATTTCTAACGCCGAGGAGCTGCGCGCGAAGCTGGGCAGCGTCATCTCGTTTTACCTGGATAACGACCGCGAAATTTTAACGCCGAGCGACGATAGTATCGCGTTTTTACCGCCATTTGAAGCACGAACTTTAGCGCCTGATTCAAAAACGGCTCATAGCTCTGATAAAATTTCCGCACCGCTTCCGACCTGCACCGAGATAAGAAGCTCCGCGCAAAATTCCATCCTAGCGCAGAATTCTGCGACGAATTCCGCGGACGCACAAGCCTTTACTGCGCCGCAAAATTTTAAGGAAAATTCCGCCGCCGAAATAAATTCTGACTGCGAGACGAAATCCGCCCGCGCCGCAAGCATATCAAATTCCGCAAGTGCCCTAAATTTCACAAATGCTGTAAATCTCGCAGATGCCGCAAAACCGACAAGTACCGCAAATTTAGCGAGATATACGAATTTTTCCGCTAAAGCGGACGCTTTAGATCGCGCGCTGTTTTTGCGAACATCTCGCGGAATGAATCCAAAAATTTTCCCTAGCAAATTCCACGCCAAAGGCACTTTCCTGGCGCTCGGAGCGGAGCTTAAAAATCAGTTTGCGATCTACAAAGACGGGCAAATTTTCATCTCGCCCTACATCGGCGATCTTAAAAATGTCGCCACGAATGAGCGATTTTTCGCGCTTTTGGATATGTTTGTGCGCGCCTACGAGCTGAAATTCGACGCCGTCATCGCAGATCTGCACCCGCAGTTTTCGCACACGCGATTTTTCGAGCGGCGCGGATACCCCGTGATCCGCTACCAACACCATTTCGCGCATCTAGTGTCGAATCTGGCGCAAAATGAGCTGCTAGGCAGCGGCAAAAAATACCTCGGCTTTTGCTTCGACGGCACCGGCTACGGCACGGACGGCACGATCTGGGGCGGCGAGGTGATGGTGTTTGATCCGCGCGGTTACCGTCGCGTGGCGAAATTTGACGAAATCGCGCTTATCGGCGGCGAGAATGCGATCAAAAACATCTACAAACTTGCGCTTGCTCTCGTGTTTAAATTTAATGCAAAGAATGCTGCGCGCGAGTTTTTGGCAAAATTTAGCGCGAGCGAGACGGCAAATTTAGAAAAAATCGCGCCGCGTGCCGTTCGCTCAAGCTCGCTAGGGCGGCTTTTCGATGCGTTTGCAGCGATCATTTGCGGCCTTGAGAGCGTCAGCTTCGACGGCGAGGCGGGCATGCGACTTGAAAACCTATACATCCAGGGTTGCGAGCAGAGCTATAAATTTAGGCTGAAAAAAGCGGGCGCGGCAAGCGAAGCGGGGATTTTTGACAAGATAAAAAGCTCTATCGACTCTGCGGTGCGCATGCTCGAAAAATTTGGCGCCGCGAAAATAGCGGAAAATTTTAGCGGCTTGATAAACCGCAATAGCCGCGCGGCGAATTCTAATAGCTGCGAAAGATTTGCAGCCACGAACGCCGCGAGCGTTTGCGGCTCGGCTAGCGACGCGGAAAATTCCGTATCAAATTCCGAGGTTGGCAATGTATGGCAAAATTTTGCCTATGCGCCCAATTTAGCAAGTGCTCGGGATTTAAATTTCACGAACGAGATAAATTATGATTCATCAATGAGTGCGGCAAATTCTACGGCGAATTCCATATCAAACGCCGCGGCAAATTCCTCAGATGGCGAGGCACCGTGGAGCCTTGGCGGCGAATGCTACGTGATCGATTACAAAGAGGCGTTTTTGCAGGCTTTGCGCGATGAGCCGCGCTTGGCTGCGACGAAATTCATCAACGGCTTGGCGAACTTCATCACCGCTTTCGCCGAGGGCGCGGGGCTAGAGGTCGCGCTAAGCGGCGGGGTCTTTCAAAACGCGACGCTTCTAAATCTTACATGCGAAAAGCTGCGTGCGCGGGGCATCAAATTTCATCTAAACCGAGAGATCCCGTGCAACGACAGCGGTATCGCATACGGACAGCTCGCGGCGTATCTAAGCGAGATTTCGCGCTAAGCTCGTCCACAAAAAACATAACTATCGCGCTAAGCCGGCTCGGTAAAATTTTATTAGTATCTCGTCGATAAATTTGATTGAGCTCTGCGCCATGCCCGCAATTTTGCGATACGCTACGGGCGATAAAATCCACCGCGGCTAGCTTTTCTAAAATCGCAAAATCAGCGAACAAATTTACGCCTTGCCGCCTGATATCGCAGTCGAAACGTTAAAATTTTAAAATTTAACGGCGCGCCGTTGCCTGCCATAGCGTCACGGTGCACCACTATGGTAATCGATGCAAAATTCTACCGCGGCGTGTGGTTAGATACTGCGCAAATCCTAAGCTAAGACGCTATTTAGCGCCTGATTCTTAAATTTGGACGCAAGCTTGCGGTAGAATTTAAAACAACTTAGCGCCGTAAAATTTCATTGCGCCAGCCCTAAAATATGAAGCGAAATCGCGAGCAAAATTCCAAAATACGCACGATGCTTTGGAGCTTTAAATTTTAAAGAATAAGCCAAATTAGCGCAAAATTCTTACTATTTGAGCGGAATTTCGGTAAAATTACATTCAAAATACGCGAAATGAGGGGAGCTATGAAAAAAGAGGAAAAAGAGAGCGCTGTAAGATTTAGCATTTCGCTGCCGACGAAGCTTTTTGAGGATCTCGATG
>CAUUSU010000021.1:0-12466 GCA_963547835.1 uncultured Campylobacter sp. | reverse complement strand
CCGCAAATTTCCAGCCCCTCGTCGTAGATCGTGACGCGCTCGTCCGCGCTTTTTTGCGTGCAGCTGTGCAAAAACGCATGCTTTAGCCGCGCACTCGTGAGCGCTTCGAGCTTGGTTTTGCGAATGTTTTCGATACTTTTGAAATACTCGATGTGTTGCGCGCCGATCTCGCCCACGACGACGATCTGCGGCGCCAAAAACTCGGTGATCTCGGCGATGTCGCCGCTTAGCCTGGCGCCTGCTTCGGCGATGTAGATCTGCGTATCTGCGGGCAGCGCCTCGTTTACGTCGCGCACGAGCCCTGCTAGCGTGTTTACCGAGCGCGGCGTCTTGTAGCAGCGAAAGTCGCTTTTTAAAATTTGATACAAGAAGTTTTTAATGCTCGTCTTGCCGTAGCTCGCAGTGATCTGAATGATCGTAAGGGAGGGCACCTGGGCTAGTTTTTTGCGCGCGGCGGCCTTAAATCTCGCAGCCTGCGCCCGCTCGTAAGCAAAGCTCGCCGCAAGAGCGGCGCCAAGCGGTAAAAAGATCGGCAAAATCGGCCCCCCCGCGGCATAAAACGCGGCGTTAAAGCTAAACACACAAACCACCAAAATCGCAAAAAATCGCTTCACACGCGGCGTAAAGACGAGCTTTTTATCAAGCCCTCTTTGCCAAAAATAAAGCGCTAGCGCGTAGGCCGCGACGATTAAAATTTTAGCGGCGTGCAAGGCATAGAGGGACGCGGCGCCAAATTTAGCCGCACAGAGGCTCGCCGCGATCTCGCAGCCAAAATACGCCGCAAGCGGCAAAATCAAAAAATAAAGGTGCCACGCGGGTTTGGTGAAGTGAAAGATGATGCGCGCGGGCTTATACGAAAACCACTGCAGGCAGGTGATCAGATAAAAGCCCAGCAGTAGGACGAATGCCGCATGCGCGATCAAAAATATTATATTCATCTTTTAAAATTCCTTTTTATAAATTTATGCGCCCGCTTTGCATGCCTGTGCAGGCAAAAATGCGGCGAGCTCGAGCCAACCGGCATTTGGCTTCATTTGCAAATTTTATGAATTCTTGCTTTGCAAATTCTATTTTTACAAACTTCGCTAGCTCGCGAATTCACGCTCTCGTGTTGGCTGCACGAGCCGCGCTAGATAAATTTACGCTGCCGCGCGGCTTTTCGTTATCGATACTGTGCCGCACCTCGCAAGCTAGGTTTTGCGACGTTTTTATAATGCTGCGCGATATTTATGCCGTCTGCGGCTCTTTGGCTTCATGTTATAACAAAGCGACGACGCAATTATATGACTAAATTTAATCGTTCGCTTTGCGGTGCATATACACGGTTTTGCCGCATCATGTACGGCTGCCGCAAACACAGAGCAGAAACGATCCGCTGCCGCATTAAAATTTTAAAATTTAACGCAACGCACTGCAATTTAAGCTTTGCGTTTTGAACTGCGCGCCCAAAGAGCGGATTTTATGCCGCTAAATTTTAAATATGTGCCGCGTGCTCGCGACTTTATAATCCAAATTTACGCCTTGGCTTGCGATATTTGGCGCAAACAAATTGCAAAATTTTAAAACGCGCGCCGCGAGATAAGCCGGACTAAAGCCGCCGCAATGAAACGCTTTTAAATTGCACCCCGCTCTTGCCCTTTGCGCGATCTGTTTGCACATAAAGCACGATTTTAGCGGCGCGGCACCACAATTTCGCGGCTAAATTTTAAAATTTACACCAAATCGCGTTTCGCTTTAAATTTAGTGCGGCGCCGAATCGTTAAATTTAGCTACCGCTAAGCTCCTTTTCGATCTGCTCGCCGATAAAATCCGCGCTCTGCAAAAAGAAAAAGTGATCCCCCGCGAGCGGATAAAATTTGCTGTTTTTGACGAGCGAGTGGATCAGCTCGCCGCTTTTTAGACTAGTGGCGCGATCGTCCTTGCCCCAAAAGATGAGCGCATTTTGCGGGCTTAGCGCGGAAAAAATGTCGCGAAAGTCCTCATTTACGACGTTTTTTAGCGTCTCATACATCGTCTTGCTCATACCTGCGGCATCCTTGCTCGCAAACGTACGCCAAAGCCCCGCCAGTCCAAGTCTTTTTAAAATTTTAAAAATCGCGATTTTAGCGCGCACGGCAAAGGGCTTGGGTTCGATGATACCGGCGCTGCTTAGCAGTATGAGATTGCGCGGAGCTAGCAATGCAGCGATCTTGCCGCCGAAGCTGTGCCCCATGATCGCTGCGGGCTGCTTGCCAAAAGCCGCGATAAAGGCGCGCATAATCTCCGCGTAATCCTCGCTGCCAAGGGCGCGCGCGGGCTGCGAGCTTGCGCCGAATCCCGGCAGATCGACGCACACTAACGCGTAACGGCGGAATTTATCCGTAAAAACCCGAGACATAAGCGCCTTGTTTGCGCCCCAGCCGTGCAGGATCAGGATGTATTGCTCACGCTGCAAATTTGAAATTTCGTAGCTGATTTTGTATCTTTCGCCGCTGCAGACGAGCTCCTTACTCGCCACCGCCGCTCCTTTTGGCGTAAACGGCCTTGAGTAGCTCGACCGCCTTTTCGAGCCGCTCAAACTCGCTCATACTGATCATCACGGCTTCGAATTTGTTGTTTTTGACGATCAGGGCTTTTTTGATCTCTTGGTTTTTGATCTTGTTTAAAACGGTGCTGAAGTTGCGCACGATCTCGGTAGCGGTGTAAATTTCGTCTTGATTTATCATAACTCGACCTTTTGGGGTAAAATTTTACGCAAAATTTAGCGTAAAATTTTAAACGATTGGCTACTTATTAGCGGTGATTTTGGTGATCAGCTCGTAGCTTACAGGGATCTGTCTCATCGGCGGCAGCGACGAAGCAAGAGCTGCTAAAACCTCGGAGAAATCATCAAATAGGTAGTTTGCGAGGCTGCCTGGGTTTGGATTTATCTCGTTTAGATAAATTTCACCCTCTTTTTCAAAAAAATCGCAGCGAATGAGCGCGCCATCGAATGATCCTGCGTTATAAAGCCTCGTAAAGGCGTCTTTCATCTTGCCCTCTAGCAAAGCGCCAGGACGAGCGGGCTCGATCGCGCCACTACGCGAAAAATCCAAATATTTACGATCGAAATTTAAATAGCCCTCTTTTTTTGGCTCTTCGATGTTTGAAAATACGATTTTGCCGTCTATTTTAGCGCCTGCAAGATTGAATTCCTTTACGTTTTCCCAGTACGGCTCTACGATCGCGCTGTCGTCCAGCTCAAAAGCCTGATCCAGCGCGTAGCTAAACTCGCTTTCGTTCTTGGCTATCGAAATTCCGATGCTAGAGCCCAAATGAGCGGGTTTAACGATGATCGGAAAATTAAAATTAGGCAGACTAGTACGATTTACGATCTCATACGGCAAGGTTTTTACATTTGCGATTGCGGCTAGGTGCTTGGTTAAAATTTTATTATAACTTAGAACGCTAGCTTCGATGCGAGGGCCGATGTAAGGGATGCCAAAAAACTCAAATAGCGCTGCCATTTTGCCATCCTCGCCATCGCAGCCATGGATTAGATTGATATATGTGCCGACTTCTAGCATGCTTTTGCTAAACATTCCGCTCTCGAAAAATCCGCCCGCACCGATGCTAAGCTCTTTTGCTTTAGCATAGCCGCCCTGCTTAAAATACGCCGCGCGCATATTTTTATCCTCGATGCGGTAAAATTTACGATTTTTATCGCAAAATACAAACTCCAAGTCCCAGCCTTTTAGGGCATTTTTAACGGCAATTGCCGAGATGATACTTACTTCGTGCTCGTAGCTTTGAGCTCCAAAAACTATGCCAAATTTCATTGTTTTCCTTCAAATTTTATTTTCTACGCTAATTTTTTTAACGCCTCTTTGACAAGATCTGACGTATTCGTGCTGCTGCATCCCGCTAAGATTTGATTGATCTTATCGCGCTTAAATCCAAGGCTTTGTAGCGCGGATGCCGCTTCATTTTTATAAGTCTCGCTAGGACCGAATTCCATTAGCTTCGCATCGCCTAGTTCGGCAATGATCCGTCTAGCGGTCTTTGGGCCGATGCCTGGAACTGAAGTTAGCGTCGCAGCATCCCCCGTAGCTACGCAACGCGCGAAATCCTGCGGAGCGAGCGTCGAGCAAACCGCCATCGCCGTGCTTGCACCTACACCGCTAAGCTTGATTAGGGTTTCAAACATCCTCTTTTCACTCTCGTCTAAAAACCCATACAGCAAATCGGCATCCTCGCGTAGAATTTGTACGCACGCAAGCTCGGTCAGCTTGCCCTGCGTGAGCTTCGCGGAGGTATTTAATGACAATGAAAGAGCGTAGCTCACGCCGCTAGCACATTTAATGACGCAAGCAGTGGGCTCCTTGCGCGTGATAATTCCTTCGATCGCCGCTATCATCTAAGAGCCTTTAAAATTTCGTTTATGCTCTCATTAAGCGCTAAATTTAGGGCATTATAAATGCTTTGCGAGCTAGGATCAGGCACGAAAACGCGCTTAGTGACGATGCCTGATTTTATGCTTTCTAAAGAATTTAAAATTTCATACCCCATCGTGACGGTTGCTTGATCGTTATTGACCTGAAGCGCTACGATACTGGTTTTTAGGCGCAAATCCCGCTCTTTTGGCACGAAGATCGGATTTAGCGAGCAGGTGGAAAATGCCGCATCTAGCAGCGCTTTATATACCATTTCGCTAGGCATCGTGATAAATTTGGCGTCGCTTGCGAACCGCGTTCGGTTTCTAAAATCCACTATTAAAATATCCCGCCTATCTACAAGATCGGTCGCCGTGATGGTGTCGATAAAGATATTTTTGCGCGTACCGCTAGGATTTACGCAACGCTTTTGATCATAACGCAGCTCGTAGTAGGTGTATGGCTTAGCCTGCTTGGCTAAGCAGCCGCCTAAAAATATCGCCGCCAGCGTCGCAGCAAGCGTAAACTTTATAAAATTTTTCATCTTTATTCCTTTTTATCGTCGCGATCCGCGCCTTTAGAAGTGTCTTTGAAAAAGAAATCGTAAGGATTGTCCTCTAGCCTAAACATCGCGCCTTGGAATTCTCTAAGCGATTTTTTTAGCTCGCCAAGAGTGTTTTTTGCCTCCTCAAGTGTAGGATCCAAGATTGCTTTTAGATTGTACTCGCCGCGATCGATACGCTTAGTGATGATGCCTGCGGTTTTATCCAGTGAATTCGATAGATTGGCAGCACTCACGGCAAAGGCGTTTAGATTATCTAGCAGTGCGTCTAGCTCCTTCTCGCGCTCGTTTAAATTTGCTATGAGAGCATTTACGTTAGCAAGCAGCGCGTCTAGGCTTTGGAATTTTTTCTCATCACTTAGCTCAGCGCTAAATTTATCCATCGAAGATAGAATTCTATCCACTTTATCAGTATTTTGTTTAGACAACAGCCCGTTAATCTTAAAGATCATCTCACTCACGCTATCGGTGATAACTTCGGCTTTGGAACCGATTTTATCAAGAAGCGTTTTATCCAGCGCAATTATCGGCTTTTTATCATTCGGCGGAAAAAGCTTGCCGCTTCCTTTCGTGATATTTATAAACGCGATTCCGCTTATGCCTTGAGATTCTACCTTGGCGACGCTATCTTGCGAGATCGGCAGTTTGCTTTTTACTGAAATTTCAATCTCGATGATCGCATTTTCGATATCGGCAAAGTCGATACTTTTGATGATGCCCGCATTTACGCCGATAAATTTAACCTCGGAATTCTCCTTAATGCCTACGGGAAGCTCTTTTGTGTGGATATAGTAGGAGCGGTAGCTTTCGCTGCGATCAGTCTTTGTAAGCATCCACCACATAAATGCCGTAAGAGCCGCGACGCAGATCATAACAAATGCGCCTACTATCGTGTATGAAGTTCTATTTTCCAATCTTTTCTCCTAATTTCAGAGCGTAAAATTTAAGCCCTGCGATATGCCTTAAAATAGCCGTTTAAGCTTAAATTTTAAAACTTAGCACTTTCTCAAATAGTCGCAAAATTTGCAGAATCATCTGAGTTTAAATTTTAAAGCTTAGCGTGCATTTTGAAATTTCAAAATATCGCCGCGCCGTATTTTAGCGTAAAATTTTACCGCCCCGATTTAAATTTAACGCCGCTTGCTCGTTAAAATTTCAAAATTTAAAAGCGCTATCCAATAAATGCGCCCTTAAATACGACCCGCCTAAATTTTAAAATTTCGATTGAGCCGCTAAGGTCTAAATTTTAAAATTTAAGCCCTGCGGAGCCCGGAATTCCTCGCTAGGCTTAAAATTTAAAATTTTCCCGCCGTTATTTTAAAATTTCAGCTCCTACCTATCTAAATTTTACCCGCCGCGAGCTATATTTAGGCTCGATAAATTCCGAAGCTCAATCTCTTTGCCGCATCTTAAATAGCTCTTCGAGTGGGTTGTTCTCTAGGTTTGAAATCTCTTCAATGTTTCCTTCAAAAGCGATTTTTTGATTATCTACGATCAAAAACCGATCCAAAATGTCAAAGATACTATCCACGTCGTGCGTCACCATCACGACCGTGACGCCGAGGCTGTCTCTAAGCTCGCAAACAAGCCTATCAAGGGCTCTGGCGCTGAGCGGATCAAGCCCCGAGTTTGGCTCGTCCAAAAATAAAATTTCAGGACTTAGTGCAAGCGCGCGAGCCAGCGCCACGCGCTTTTTCATACCGCCGCTAAGCTCGTTTGGCCTAAGCGCGGCGGCTTCCTTCTTAAGCCCCACCTTTTGTATCCAAAACATCGATAGCTCATCTATCTCGCGCTCGCTAAATTTAGAGTATTCGCGCAATAGCACGCCTACGTTTTCGAGCACGCTCATCGAGCTGTAAAGCGCGCCGAACTGAAACATCACGCCGCATTTTAGGCGGATCTCGTTTTGCTCTGCCTCGCTCGCGCGCCAAATATCGCGCCCGAAAATTTTAATCTCGCCGCTTTGCGGACGTTTTAAAAATATGAGGGTTTTCATCAGCGTCGTTTTGCCGCTTCCGCTGCCACCTAGGAAGCCGTAAATTTCGCCCTTTTTGACGCTAAAGCTCACGCTATCGTGCATAACACGCGATCCGTACGCGGTAGTAACATCGCGCGCGACTATGATTTTAGCGCTTTCGCCGGATTGCACTTGCTCGCTCATAGCCCGATCTCCGAAAACAGAACCGCGAAGACCGCGTCGATCGCGATGACCCAAAATATCGCGTTCACGACGCTAATGGTGGTGTATTCGCCGATGCTTTGGGTATTTCCTTTGACCTCAAAACCCCGCATGCAGCCGATGATAGCAATAAATGCCCCGAAAAACGGCGCTTTAATTATACCTACCAAAAAATGCCTAAGCTCTACAGAAGCCTTAAATCTATCCAAATAATCGCTAAAGGCTATATCTAAATACGCATCACACACGATCATCTGAGCAAAAATACTTACCGAATCTGCGGTAAAAATGACTAGCGGCATGATTAGTACCATCGCGATAATGCGCGGCATCGCAAGAAAATAAAACGGATCAAAGCCCATCGTCCTCATCGCATCGATCTCTTCGGTGATCTTCATCACGCCGATCTGCGCCGTAAAGCTCGAAGCCGAGCGACCCGCGATAACGATAGCAGCGATTAGAGGTGCTACCTCACGAAGCGTCAAAGCACCCATTATATCGATGATGTAGATGCTGGCGCCAAATTTAGAAAGCATATCCGAGCCGATGTAAGCAAGCACGATGCCGATCAAAAATGCCGTCAATGAGACGATGAAAAGCGCGTCTATACCGCTATCTTTGATGAAATTTACGGTTTCTTTGAAGCGGAATTTCATCGGATGAATTATAAAAGCTGCGAGTTTGGAGAAAAACTCGCCTAAAAAGCTTGCAAGGCTTAGCAAGCCTAAAATTCCAAGATGGCAATAAAGTCCGATCTGTGCTAAAAAATTTAGCCTGCGAGGTTCGGGCACGTAGCTAAAATCGATCGTTTTATCATCCATAAAGCTTAGAATTTTAGCGGCTTTACTGCTATCCTCCACAAGGCTAACCCGCTTGCCGGCAAGGGCGTTTTTGATCATCAACGCCATGAAATAGTCTAAATTTGAAATTTCGCTTAAGCTTAGCTCCAGCTCGTTTAAATTTTTTACCGCTTTTTTTAGTGCAAGCAGCTGGGAGCGCGAGCTTTTGTAGTTCCACTGCCCGCGTAGCGATAAGGTATTTTTCCCGCCCGAGCTTTCGAGCGAAAAGGCTAAATTCCGCAAAAATTTCTCTCCAAAATCAAAAAATAGGGGAAATTATAATATAATCAACCTTGGCATTTTATAAAATTTAATGGAGATTTATGCTCAGAGGCTTTTTTACAAATAGCGTAGGCACGCTGGTTTCGCGGGTTTTGGGCTTCGTGCGCGACCTGCTTACCGCATCGGTTTTGGGCGCGGGAATTTACAGCGATCTGTTTTTCGTAGCGTTTAAACTGCCCAATCTTTTCCGCAGACTCTTCGGCGAGGGAGCCTTTACGCAGGCGTTTTTACCTAGCTTTACCGCCGCGCGCAAAAAAGGAATTTTCGCCGCAGCGGTGCTTATTAAATTTAGCATTTTCATCGCGCTTTTAACGGCGCTCGTGCTGCTTGCCGCGCCCGTTTTTACTAAAGTTTTGGCATACGGATTTAGCGCCGAGCAGATCGTTCTTGCGGTGCCATACGTGCGGATAAATTTTTTCTACCTTACATTTATCTTCATCGTTACGCTCTTTGCCTCGCTGCTTCAGTATCGCGATCACTTCGCTACGACGGCGTTTTCGACCGCACTTTTAAATTTAGCGATGATTGCGGCGCTTCTGCTAGCTCGCGGCAAGGACGGCGCTACGGCGGTGCTCTATCTTAGCTTCGGCGTCGTGGCGGGCGGACTTTTGCAGCTAGCGGTGCACGTTTATGCGTTGAAATTTACTGGCATGCTGCGCGTCTTAGCGGGCGGCTTTGCGCGACTTGCACGGGGCGATAAACCGCAGACGCAGGGCTTTTATAAAAATTTTTTCGCAGGCGTGCTCGGTGCGTCGGCGCTTCAGCTAAGCTCGTTTATAGATACCTTTTTTGCGAGCTTCCTTACTAGCGGCAGTATCAGCTATCTCTACTACGCAAACCGCATATTTCAGCTGCCGCTCGCGCTTTTTGCGATCGCGCTTAGCACGGCGATCTTTCCGCGTATGAGCAAATTCGTAAAAGCTCGCGACGACGCGCAAGCTCTGGCGCTTGTCGAGCGCGGATTTTACTTCCTTTTGGCGCTACTCGGGCTCTCTGCGATAGGCGGCGTGATGCTGCGAAACGAGATCACGCAGCTGCTGTTTGAGCGCGGAGAATTTACCCGCCAAAATTCCATCGAATGCGCCGCAGTTCTCGGCGCATATATGGTGGGGCTCGTGCCGTTTGGGCTATCCAGGATTTTTTCGCACTGGCTGTATGCGAATATGAAGCAGAAGCTAAGCGCGAAAATTTCGATCTGGTGCGTATTTATAAACGTCGCTTTGTGCGCGCTATTTTTTAAACCCTTCGGAGCCGTGGGGCTTGCATTTGCAAGCACGATAACGGGGGTGTTTCTGCTCGGCTTTAATCTCTATTTTTTTGGATTTAATAACTTTTTGGCTATAATCCGCGCAAAAAAAATTATTGCGATCGCGGCGCTTTGTGCGGGCGAAGCGGCGATTTTATACATTTTAAAAGGCTTGTATTATGGTAATTTATGATAGTTTGAGTAAAAAGAAGCTCCCTTTTAAGCCCATTAGCGAGGGGTTGGCGCGCATTTACGCCTGCGGTCCGACCGTCTATGACGATGCGCATTTGGGGCACGCAAAAAGCGCCGTAAGCTTCGATCTGCTGCGCCGCGTGCTGCAAGCGGAGGGCT
Organism: uncultured Campylobacter sp.; assembly: GCA_963547835.1. GTDB lineage: Bacteria > Campylobacterota > Campylobacteria > Campylobacterales > Campylobacteraceae > Campylobacter_B. The sequence continues at coordinate 2,616 of CAUUSU010000021.1, read as the reverse complement.
ATGAAGTTAAATTTGCGCGAAATTTCACCGATATAGACGATAAAATTTTAAAAAAGATGGCGGAAACCGGCAAGAGTCTGGGGGAGATCACGGAGCTTTATACCCGCAGATATTTGCAGGATATGAGCGCGCTAAACGTCGCGGACGCGAGCATTTCGCCCAAGGCGACCGAAAATATTGCCGCGATCTGCGAGCTCATATCTTCACTTCTTCAAAAAGGCTTTGCCTACGAGATCGCAGGTGACGGCATCTACTTCGACACGCGCAAGGATGGGGATTATCTAAGTCTTAGCGGCAAAAAGGACGACTCTAGTAAAAACATTGCCCGCGTCGCCTCAAACGATGCCAAGCACGATGAGAAGGACTTCGTGCTGTGGAAATTTGACGAGAATTGGTTTGATAGCCCGTTTGGCAAAGGGCGCCCGGGCTGGCACAGCGAGTGCGTAGCGATGATTTTAGCGCACCTTGATAGCGGCGATCCGAAATTTTGCATCGACATTCACGCAGGCGGCGCCGATCTGCTCTTCCCGCATCACGAAAACGAAGCCGCGCAGTGCCGCTGCGCCCGCCATAGAGCGCTAAGCAAATACTGGCTTCACAACGGCTTCGTGCAGGTGAATAACGAAAAGATGAGCAAGAGCCTGGGCAACTCCTTTTTTGTAAATGACGCCCTAAAAATCGCACCAGGCGAGGCGCTGAGATTTTATCTTTTAAGCTCGCATTACAGGGCAAATTTTAATTATTCGGTGACCGATCTGCTTGCGAGCAAAAAGAGGCTCGATAAAATTTACCGCCTTAAAAAGCGCGTCCGCGATGTTTTAGCTCCCGCTGCGGGGCAAAATTCTGCGGTATGTGTATCTGAACATACTGCGCAAATTTCATCCGCAAGCTCTGCGCAGACCTGCGGAGATGCGGGGCAAAATTTAGCTTTGAACGGATCTCAAAATTTAAGCTCAAACGCGGCGTCGAAATCCAAGCTTAAAAATTCTGCGCCCGAACTGCCTGCTGCAGAGGCTAAATTTAGATCGGAGATGATGGAGTTTTTAAGCGACGATCTTAATACCTCAGGCGCGCTTGCGGTGCTAGGTAACTTCGTAGCAGGCGCGAATGAAGCGCTCGATCGCGCGCCGAAAGACAAGGCGTTAAAGGCTCAGATCGCCGCAAATTTAGAGTTTGCGAAGCAGACCCTTGGAATTTTATATGAGGATGAGACCGAATACTTTCGCTTCGGCGTGAGCGAGCAGCAAAGAGCACAGATCGAGGAGCTGATAAAACAGCGCACACAGGCGAAAGCGGAAAAGAATTTTGCGGGCGCGGATGCCATCAGAGCGCGCCTTGCTGATATGAAGATCGAAGTGATGGATACGCCTAGCGGCACCGTTTGGGAGGTCGCAGCGGAGTAGAACGTAAAATTTAGCGTAAAATTTTACGTTAAATTTTACGATTTTTACGATATGAAGCGTAAATCCGAACGCTAATCCGCGCGTAAATTTCAGTGCGATTTTTATCTGCAGTATTGTGATACAGCGGCGTGATTTTATTTAGTGATACGGTGCCAGAGCGATGTGTGGCGTGACACGGCGACAGAAGCGCAAGGTGGATCGCTATTTTCATTCGTCGGCGCAGCTGATACGGCGGCGCGATATAGCGCGGTACAGCGGTAGCACTACGGATCGTCTGTGCGTAAATTTCAGTGCGATTTTATGGCAACTGGCAATACAGAGTTGTGCCGCAGCGCAGTGAAAGTAACACTGCGGCAGCCTATGCGTAAATTTTAACGCGACTAGGTGCAGCGGAATATGCTGCGGCTGTACATAATTTCGGCGCGATTTTTATTCGGCGATATTCGTGGGTGCGCGCAGCGACGAAAGTCACGATTTTATTTGGCGATACGGCTGATGCAGCGGCAAAACCACAAGACAGGCTGCGATTTCATTGATAGCGCGGCGGCGCAAAAGCGCAATGCGGCGCGGCGATGCGAAGTCGCGATAAACGCGATGTAATTTATGATACGGCATTTGTGAGCGCTTTATGGCGCCTCAAAGCATTTAACGCTTAAATGGCATGTGAAAGCGAAAGATCGCGGTGAATAAAAACTCGCTCGCTTTTAAAGCGCTTTGAGCTTTAAAAATGGTAATGTAAAAACCGCTCTGCGATGCGCAAAAGCCATTTTAAAGCGCTTTACGCTTTAAAAGCGGCAAACAAAAAAGCTAAATCTTGGCGTCGTCCGCACGGTCGCCGCATGCGAGCGAGTTGATTTAGCGAGCTTGCGAAGCGCAAATTAGCCCCGCGCCGTAGCGCAAATTTGTGCTGCCTCGCGGCCTAAATTCTAAAATTTCAAGAATTTTGGGATTGGAAATTCTAAAATTTAAGGAATTTTTGAATTATAAATTTTGGAATTTCAAGAATTTTGTGGTTGGAAATTCTAAAATTTCATGAATTTTAGGATTTTAAATTTTAAAAATTTTATAAAAAAGGATAGCATTTGAACGGCTTTAAAACTTTACTATCGCGCTTTAAGCCCTATTTTAGGGATTATAAGCCGCAGTTTGCATTGGCGATTTTGGGTATGGTGATGACGAGCGTGGCGACTGCTGCGAGCGCGAAGCTGGTCGA
>CAUUSU010000020.1:0-12511 GCA_963547835.1 uncultured Campylobacter sp. | reverse complement strand
TCGGATCGTAGGTGTCGTACCAGAAAATCGCTCTTTTTAGTGCGCTTTTTGCGCTAATTCTTGCCGGTTGCTCGTTTCGCACCGCACCGCCTTCTAGATCGTCTGCGGGCGGTGCGGGCAAGATCGGCAAAAACTCTCCCGCCACCATGCGCCCTTATAAAATCAACGGCAAAACTTACTATCCAGAGCAAGTAAGCGTCGGTGACACTCAAATCGGTATCGCCAGCTGGTACGGGCCGAATTTCCACGGCAAATACACCTCAAACGGCGAAATTTACGATATGAACGGCATGACTGCCGCGCACAAAACCTATCCAATGAATACTATGGTAAAGGTCGTTAATCGCGACACCGGCGCTACCGCAACCGTACGCATCAACGATCGCGGTCCATTCGTGGATGGTCGCATCATCGATCTTAGCAAAACAGCTGCTAATTTAGTAGGCGTATTTGCCAAAGGTACGGCGCCGGTAAAACTCGAAGTAGTGGGCTTTTATGGACATACTATCGCCAAAGGCTCGCCGAAAGCGACCATTGTCGGCGGAAATTTTATGGTGCAAATCGGTGCGTTTAGAAACAGAAGCGGCGCACAAATTTATCAGCGCGATTACCACGGCACGGCGGGATATCCTGCGATCATCAAAGAATTTAGCATAGATGGCGCGCCGATTTATCGCGTCTTTTTAAGTGGATTTAAGAGTGAGGATGAGGCGAGAGATTTCGCGCATAATGGCAAGTTTACTGGAGCTTTCATCGTAAGAGAGTAGCAGTTTTCTTTGACGGCTTTTCTTTCGTTTTTTGCTTGATAAGGGCTTTGTTAAATTTATTTGTGAGCTACTTGCAGTAAAATTTCTCGTCATTTAATAGTTATCTGCTTTAGCTGCGGCGAAGTGCGAACTACTTGCAAGCTATTCGTAGCAAAAAGTGCGCCTGCCCGCTTGAGTTTTGCTTTTTAATAGGACGCCGCAGCTGATAAAATTTTATATTGCTAGGGGATAAAGCATGCAAAAATATCCGGAAGTTTATAGTTTAGAAAAGAGTTTGGCTATACTTGAAAAATATAAAGACGAGCTGAGCGCAGAACAATACGAGCAAAACAGATCTATCATCTGTAAACACGCGATAGAGGGTATGTTTGCAAATGAGCAAGATATAATCGATCTTATCAAGGTCGATAAGGGAGAAAAAACGCCCGATGAGATAATAAACGAATATCAAAAAGAGTGGGGCGTTTTATAGCGTAGTAGAAAATATTAAATTTAGATGGTGAAATATCAGAGGTATTTTGGTGCAGCTCATAGGTTCTTTAAATTTTAATCGTGCAGAAAAGTTACAACTTCATACTCTTTTGGTAAATTCTCTCTACCTCTAATACCGCGATTACCATATTCCGTTAGAGCTTCTTTTAAAATTTTATAAAGCTCATCTAACGAAATTCCATCAAGACTAGAATTGATGCCTTCCAGCTTATATTTTATAAAAAAGGGGTTATCGACTAGCATTTTACTTGTGATTTCGTCATAAATTCGCCTTATATCAAGCTCGATATTTTTATCTTTATAATGAAGCAACCAAATATCTTCACCCGTGTAGCCATCTCGCGGATCCGGCATAGATGCCAAACATACATGAATAAGCCAAGCATCTCTTTGCCTATCGATAACCCAATTCATCCAATCGGTATCATTATCCTGGATTGGGTATGTGTAATTGTGTTTCATCAGTAGCTCGTTCATATTGCTTAAAATATCATATTGCTTCAAGTCCTCTTTCGAAATATATTCTGCTACAAACGCCATCTAGCCCTCCTTGAGAAATTCTATAATTTAAATTTAATCACTCGTATACAGACCGAACAAAGACGAGAGCTCAAATTTAACGTCTTTGTCGCTCAACAATTTATTATTCGGCACTGCAATAATGCCCGATTTAAACCTATACAATATATACTTTTTAAATTTAAATCCATTGAGCGCCAAGAAAATGAAATGGCGCAACATGGTGATTAAAAAGTATAATGGGCTTGTCAAATACGCTATTATTTTGTCACTTTTATTTTTGATATCTTTCATCCATAAGCCAGCCCCTTCTTCATTGTATGGTATCAACGCCCAAGTTACCGATACGAGATCGTCTTTTTGTAAAATTTCGGTTTTAAATTTCATATGTTTGTCTATATGGTTGAATGAAATTTTATCATCATAAAATTTTGTAAAAAACTTATTGTAAAATTCTTGATAGGCTATTTTTATCTCCCAAAAAATACTAAATAAAATTCCGAAAATCCCTAGCGTTAATGACGCCCTTCTCATCATCTCTTTGTGCGGATCCAGTTCCGGCGTCAAATTTAGCAAGACAAAAAACAAGAATATAAGCACGCCCGTTATTTTATTTGATATAGTAAGCCTAAAAAAGTAGTCGTTTTCTATGATTATCGGCTCTTTGTCGCGGTCTTTCATAATATTTTCCTTCTTTAAAATCGCGCATAATTTTACCTTAACAGCGCTTTGCGAGGGATTAAAATTTTAGCCTTGCCGTACCTCATAAATTTTTAAAATTATATTTCTTATGCATATGCCGATTATTCAAAGACAAACTTCCCGCCCGTTTTCGATAGAATTTTAAAATTTCGATTTAAATTTCTAGCCCATGCAGAAAACGCGCTTTAATCCAAAAAGCATAGAAAAACGCAGCCTTACACAGAAATTCAAGCGCTTTGGCGCTCGCCACCTCTTTTAAATTTAGCGTCCAAAAATACGCAGAATTTCACGCCGTATAGGTAGAAAATCCAGCTTATGTAGATCCACAGAAAGAAAAATAGCGCGACCGAAAACGAGCCGTAGATGCTAAGATAGGTTTTGTTATAAAAGACGTATTGCGCGAAAACCAGTCTTGAAAGCCACCATAAAATCGATGCTACGAGCGATGAAGCGAGTACCGCTTTTGCGCGGATCTCGCGGTTGATCGCCGTAGCATAAGTAATCGCAAAGATCCCCCAAACGATTAAGTAGGGTAGAATTTTAAGCAAATTTATCCAGCTCGTAAACTCGGTTTTATTTAGTAGCTCCTGAAGCTCGCCGCTGATATAAAACGATGCTCCAAGCCCCACAGGAGCGAGCGTCATCAGCGTCCAGTAGGTGCTTAGGCTCTTAAAAAAGCTTCGCTCGGGCGAATGCGAAATGCGCGCGATAATCGCTTCAAAGTCTCCGAAAAACAGCACCGACGTAACTAGCACCGCGCAAAAGCCCGTTACGCCAAGGCTTAGCCCGTTTGCCATAAATTCCTCGATATAGTGCGCCATGCTCGCTTGATTTGCGGGCAGGAAGTTTGAAAAGATAAAGCCCATAATCTTGTCGTAGTAGCCTTTAAAGCTTGGCAGCTGCATAAAAACGCTAAGCGAGACCATCAGCACCGGCAGTAGCGCCAGAATCGTGTGAAAGCTAAGGCTTGATGCATGGTGCATGAGCTCGGTATCGTAGAGGCGGTGGAAGTTTTTAAGTCGGTTTTGTGCTTGCTTAAGCGCCGGTATTAGTTTTTTCATACGGGCGATTTTACATTAAAAATTTAGAATTTCATATAAATTTGCGCAATTTTTCTTTTGTATCGCAGTATATTGTCTATGAAATTTTAAACTGCAAAAATACGACTACAAATATATAAATTTATATCTCGAATTTAGTCTAAATTTAGGAAAATTTTTCTAATATGCTAAAAAAATAATATTAAATATATCCATAACGAAGGGAAAATAATGGAACGAAGGAAAACGATGAAATTTAAAATTTCATTAGCGGCATGTATGTGCTTACTATGCAGCAGTTTGGCTGCAGTGCAAAGCGGCAGTAATTCTGCGCCTGAAAAATCGCAGAATATGGGCGTAATCGAGGTAAATTCCGTCGGCGATAATATCAGCGAGAGCGGCATCGACGAGGGCTTTTTGAGCAAAAACGTGCAGCAAGGCCTGCTTGCGGGCAAGCGCGCTTTGGATCTTCCCTATCAGATCAACACGATCAGCAAGGAAATCATGAACCACCAAGGCGTCACCGGCTACGAGGAGGCGGTCAAATACTTCCCGTCCGCGCAGATTCAGATGCGCGGCGGCGCCACGGTCGGACGTCCGCAGACGCGCGGTTTTGAGGGTAGCGTCGTAGGCAACAGCTTCTGGGACGGCTTTTATACGATTTCGACGACGGCGATTCCGATGGCGATGTTTGAGAGCTTTCAGGTGCAAAACGGCGTCGCAGGCTCTCTCTACGGCGCGCAAAATCCGGTCGGGATTTTCAGCTACACGCGCAAGCGCCCCGTAAAAGATCAATACATCATCTGGAGCGATTATATGTCGCGAAGCAATCTAGGTCTTGGACTTGATCTATCCGATAAATTTGAAAAATTCGGCTACCGCGCGGTGTTTTACGGATCAAACGGCGACAGACAACCGAAGGGCTCAAATTTGCAGCGCCGCCTAGCCAGCGTCACGATGGAATTTTATCCTACGGGCGATCTTATTTTTGAAACCGCGGCTAGCTATTATGAGCACAATACCAAGGGTTTTGCGGGGCAGTTTGCCCTCGGCGTTAAAGACGGCAAGATTACGGACGGAATTACGCTTCCAAAAGCGGTAGATTCCTCAGAGCGCGGTCTTGGTCAGAGCTTTGGAGGAATGCATCTAAAAACCACTACCGCAAGCGCTAAATTTAAATTTACGCCTACCGATAAATGGTATTTAGAGGGCGGCTTTCAGTTTCAGCGCACCGATCGCGACATTCACAGCGTCGTAAACTATTTGCTTCCTGAAGGGTTTGATTGCGCTAATTACGCTGCTTTGCCGAATAATAGAAAGCCTGCTATATGTTTAAGTAACCCAAATGCGAAGTGGACGAAGCCGGGCGATTATTATACTCAACATAGCGGCGGTGCTACGGCGGCATATAGATTCGATCTACCAAGCGGCTATCTCAAGGCCAATACGCAGTTTAACACGGGCGATATCGAGCATGATTTCAGCGTGCAGACCAACGGCTATCACTGGACGCAGGATAGATATAAGATCGCAAGCACCAACTACACCTCACCTACTATAGGCAATATCTACGATCCTAAAATTCTAAATTACACCGGTGCTAGACGCGGAAGCGGTCTGTATCACTACGCTGTTTTGGATATGTATAACGTCTCGGTGCTAGATGATATCACGATAAACGATAAATTTGACGTGATGCTAAGCGCATCTAAGGCGTGGATGAGGCAGGAATCCTACAATAATCGCCAGCAAAGACTTGTTAAAGCCTACAGCGATTCGGGCTATAGCTGGGCGGGCAGCTTGATCTTTCATCCGGTAGAGGATGCCAGCATCTACTACACCTACGCAGATAGCTTGCAGCAGGGCTCTACCTATGTTTATAAGAGTGGCCCGCATAACGGCGAGGTCGCATCTACGTCGCCGTATCGCTCCAAGCAGCACGAGATCGGCGCTAAAATTCGCGTAGCCGATATGATCGATTTTAGCGTGGCGTATTTCGATATACGTCGTCCGATCGCCTACTTAAATAGCTCTACGGGGCTTTATGGCATAAACGGCGAGCAGCGCAACCGTGGATTTGAGTTTATGAGCGGCGGACGAATTACGCAAAATTTAAGCGTGCTAGGAGGCTTTACCTACATCGATCCTAAGATGCATAACGTAAGTATCGCGGGTGCTAATCGCAAGGTCGCAAACGGCATCCCTAAAATCAATGCAAATTTAATGCTTGATTACGTGATCCCGGGCACCGATAAGCTTGCGATCAGCACAAATTTCCACTACACTGGCAAGATGTATCTGGACGATCTAAACACTCAGCACACGCCTAGCTTTTTCGTTACTGATATCGGCATTAGATATACGAGCGAGCATCTTTTAGGCGATAAGACCACGCTACGTTTCAACGTAAATAACGTATTTAACAAAAAATACTGGGCGGGAATGTATCCTGCGAGCGCCGACGGTGCGGGCGGTCTTAACGTAACTAGCGTGCTAGGCTCGGCAAACGGCGTAACGCTGGGCGAGAGCAGAAGCTTCATGCTCTCTGCGGAGGTAAAATTTTAAAATCTAGCGAGTTTAAAATTTTTGCTTAAGCGGCGCGAATGGTTATGGCGTCGCTTTTAAATTTATGAAATTTTATCGCTCTAAGCGGCGAGATTAAATTTAACGAGGCTTAGTTTCAATTCATTTTAAATTTAAGCCTCGGATTTTGAAATTTTAAACCTTGATTTTAAAATTTAGATCTTTAAATTTTTAGATTGCCGCACCTCGGCTTGCTCGCAAAATTTATCGCGCGGTTTAAAATTTAGCCGTTTTTGGTTATAATCTTTGCAAAACCACGAAACGGAGAGCAATGAAACAAGTCCTAATCATCGCAAGCGGAAAGTTTGCACGCCATTTTTTATCCAAAGTTTGTAAAATCAAAGATGTCATCAGATCATATCGCGTCATAGCTAAAAATACAGATGCCGTGCCCTCGGAGCTTGAAAACGAGTCAAATTTTTCGGTCGAAATTTTTGATCCTACTAGCATTGAGCGGTTGCGCGTGGTGCTGGCAGAAGAGGAATTTGACCGCTGCATAGTGATAATGGAGGATGAATTTGATACTAAAGTAACGCTTGAAAATTTAAAGACGCTCGCTCCCGATTTAGAGCTGTACGCAGCCGATTTTTGGGGGCTTTTACGCGAGAATAAAAACGAAGCTCACGTAAAAATCGTAAATACCCTCGCGCTAAATTCCTCGCGCTTCATCGGTTTTTTGCCCGATAGCCCCGTTTTTGCTGATAACATCGGGCTTGGACGCGGAGAGATAATGGAGGTAAAAGTGCCCGTAGGAAGCTCGTTTGCGTATAAAAAAATCAGTACGCTTTCTAATGCCAAATATCAAATTCCGATGATTTACCGTCACAACAATTACATCGTAACGACGCCCAGCTCGCGGATATATCCGAATGATACGATCTTAGTCGTTGGTGAGCCTAGTGCGCTGCGAGCGGTGTTTGCTGAAGTAAAAAAGCAAAGCGGGCAATTTCCATCGCCGTTTGGGCTAAATATTTTCGCGCTAATCGATATGAAAAAAATGAGCGGCGACGAGATAGCTAGGACGGTTAGGGCGCTTGAGTTTTTGGATTTGCATATTAGAAATCATAAAATTTATCTGCGAATTTTAAATCCTTTGCTAAACGACGCTTTTAGCGAGCTTAAAGCGCTGTGCGAGCGGGATAAATTTGAAATTCTCATCGATTACTCGGGCGAATTAAATTTAAAGCGCGACGTGAGCGAAAATAAAGCAGGCTTGGTAGTTTGTTCAAGTGGAGTTTTTGAAGCGAAAAAAGCAGCACTTAAAGCGCTTGAAATCCCCGTGTTAAGCCTTGGAGAGGGCGAGCTAAAAGATGTGCGTAAAAGCGTCGTGCTAAGTGCCGGCGAGCGGCTTCGCGAGGAATCAAGTATCGTCTTTGACATCAGCTCTCAGCTAGGGCTAGACGTGTATTTGTATCTTTTCGGCGAGAGCGAAAAGGGTGAGTTTGCGCAAAGCTACGTGAGCTTATCGAAGCTTTTTAAGCAGAGTTTATTCGTGATTTCTTGCGAGCGACAAAATCCGATTTTAGCGTTAGGCAGCGAGCGAGATCTGTTGCAGTTCGTGCCATTTAATGATAGAATTTTGGCGCGCAAGCTCACATCGATTTTCAATCAGGATTTAGACCGGATGTATTTCAAGCTAGGCAAAAATCATCAAATTTTCGTTCCGAGCGATTACGGGTATGAAAAGTAATCGAAATTTATGTTACAATTACCCAAAAATCAAAGGCCAGCGTATGAAAATCGATCTTAATTTAGGTAAAAAATACAGCGTTTTTATCGACGAATTGCATAGTTTAAAACTTAGCGGTAAGGTCGCTATCGTGACAAATCCCAAAGTAGCGGGGCTATGGCTTGATTTCTTACTGCAGCGGCTAGATTGCGAGCAAAAATTTATCATCACGATCCCAGACGGCGAGGAGTATAAAAATACCGCGAGCGTGGAGCAAATTTTAGAGCAGCTTTTTAGCTCCAAGCTTGATCGCAAAAGCACGCTCATCGCTCTTGGTGGCGGTGTTATTAGCGATATAACGGGCTTTTGCGCGAGTATTTATGAACGCGGCATCGATTTTATCAATATTCCGACGACCCTGCTAGCGCAAGTAGATGCGAGCGTCGGTGGCAAGACGGGCGTAAATAATCGCTTCGGCAAAAATTTAATCGGCTCATTTTATCAGCCGCGCGCGGTTTATTGCGAGAGCAAATTTTTATCGACGCTTCCTGCGCGAGAGTTTGCCGCAGGCGTAGCAGAGGCGGTAAAGATGGCTGTATGCTTTGATGTCGAACTATTTAAATTTTTCGAGACGCACGATCTAAAAAGCGCCGATGAAATTTCACACGTAATCGCGCGCTGTGCGGAGATTAAAGCAAGCGTTGTAGAGCGTGACGAGCGCGAAAGCGGCGTGCGCGCAGTGCTAAACTACGGACACACCTTTGCTCACGCTATTGAAAAAATTACTAATTATAAAAAATTTTTGCACGGCGAGGCTGTGGCGATCGGCATGGTGATGGCAAATGCGCTAGCGCGTCGCCTCGGTAAACTAAGCGGCGAGCAGGAGGAGCGGATCCGCAAAGTGCTTCAAAAATTCGCACTTCCGATAAAATTTCACGTAGCGGACGCCGACGCATTTTACGAGCTGTTTTTTCTCGATAAAAAGAGCGAAAACGGCAAGATAAAATTTATCCTGCCCGATGGTATTGGTAAATTCTACGCTTCCAAAGAGATCGCAAAAGATGAAGTAATCGCAGCGCTGAAAGAGTTTGAATGAGAGCGCTTGCGGCTATTTTTTTGATTTTTAATCTTGCATTTTGCGAGGCAAATTCTACGCTCTCCGCCGCGCATACGCGCTTAGAATCCAACGCTAGCTCCGCCGCTAGTGAGAAGAAAGATGAAAATTCTAAGCTATCCGCGTCGCTAAAAGATCAGATCCGTGTTATTGACGATGAGATCAAAAATAATATCTGGATCTCTCGCTTTTCAAATTTCATCGGTTATCAAAATTTACAAAAGCAATCCAGCCAGCTCGAAGCGGAGCTAAAAAAGAGCGCCGGCACCGATAAGATCGCAGAGATTCAAAAAAGACTTCGCGCCGTAAAAGAGCAGCTCATACTGCTAAAAGAGTATGAAAAATCTCCGTTTTTAGATATCATCGCGATGCCTGAAACTCCCGAGCCTGCGCGCATTACAAATCCTTTTTCGATAATTTCAGGTTTTTCTACGATTAGAAATTTGCAAGCCCAAAAGATGGAGCGGAAAAACGCCATCGAAAATATTAAAGCTTTAATCGATAAACTTGAAGCAAAAAGGGCGCTATACGAGCGTTTGATGCAGATAGATACGGACGCAAGCGCTGCGGCGGAGCTTAAAAGCTTAGATTACGAGCTTAGCGAGTTTAGCTCCGCATATGAGATCGCGCAGACTACGTACGACGTTTACGAAAAAAAGATCAATTCCCAAATCGCCGTGCAGACCGCCGATATAAAAGCTCAAATCAAGCGCGCGGGAAATATCGCCGTGTGGATTTTAATCGTCATCGCGCTATCGTTTTTATGCAAAATAATAGCGAAAAAATATATCAAAAACGACGAGAATTTTTATATCGTAAATAAAGCTATCAATGTTTTAAATTTTACTCTGATCGCGCTGATACTACTCTTTTCTTACATCGAGAATATGACGCACTTCGTGACGGTTCTGGGCTTTGCCTCGGCAGGTCTAGCGATTGCGATGAAAGATATGTTTATGAGCTCCTTAGGCTGGCTTACGATCGTGCTCGGCGGCAGTTTTCGCGTGGGCGATCGCATCCGGGTGCATAAAAACGGCGAGACCTACGTAGGCGATATCATCGATATTTCGGTGCTTAGGATGACGATTTTCGAGGACGTTACTATGACTACGTGGAGAGAAAATAAACGCGCCGGTAGGGTTATTTTCATACCGAATAATTATATTTTTACCGATCTTATCTCAAACTACACCCATAGCGGGCTTAAGACCGTCTGGGACGGCATTAGCATACTTCTAACCTTTGATAGCAATCATAAAAAGGCGATGTATCTCATAAAAAACATCGTGCGGAAGTATTCCAAAGGCTACACCGACATCGCCAAAAAGCAGATGGGCAAGCTGCGCTCGCAATACAGCATCAAAAATCCAAACGTCGAGCCTAGAATTTTTAGCTTTTTTGAGCCATACGGCATTGAAATTTCGGTTTGGTATATGACGAACTCTTACGCGACGCTCGGGCTTCGCAGCAATATCTCGGCTGAAATTTTAGACGCTTTAAGAAGCGAGCCCGACATCAAGATCGCCTATCCTGCATACACGCTTTTTAACGGCAAAAATTATGCGGCTGTGGGCGGAAATTTTGCGGCGCAAGACCTCAGCTCCGAGCAGCAAGGCTCACAAAATTTAAACGCAGCGGCGCAGGGCGCGGGCTTTGCCACAGGAAGCGGATTCGGGAGCGAAATTTGAAAATTTATTTTAAAACGTTTGGATGCCGCACAAATATCTACGACACGCAGCTTATCAAAAGCAACCTCAAATCGGGCGAGATCACGCACGACGAGCAGGGCGCGGACGTAGTCGTGATAAACTCCTGCACCGTTACGAACGGCGCCGACGCAGACGTGCGAAACTACGTAAATAAGATGAATCGCCTAGGTAAAAAGATATTGCTAACCGGCTGCGGCGCGGTTTCGCGCGGCGAGGAGCTGTATAAAAACGGCGCGGTCTTCGGCGTGTTCGGGATGTCGCAAAAGGAAAAAATCGACGAGTTTTTGGGCTCGGAGTCAAAATTTTACGATATCGGCGATCTAAGTAGCGTCGAAAAAAACCTGGTAAGCGACTACGAGGATCACACCAAGGCCTTTATTAAAATTCAGGAAGGGTGCGATTTTAACTGTAGCTACTGCATAATCCCCTCGGTGCGCGGCCGCTCGCGCAGTATCGCAGAAAGCGCGATTTTAAAAGAGGCGGCGAGCCTTGCCGCAAACGGTTTTAGCGAGATCGTGCTAACCGGCACCAATATCGGAAGCTACGGCAAATCCGCAGGCACGAGCCTGGGCGCGCTGCTTCAAAAGCTGGGCGCAATCCGCGGAATTCGCCGCATTCGCCTAGGCAGTATCGAGCCCTCGCAGATAGACGAGAGCTTTCGCGAAATTTTATCCGAGCCGTGGCTAGAGCGGCATCTGCACATTGCGCTTCAGCACACTTCGCAAAAGATGCTTAGCATAATGCGCCGCCGAAATTCCGCGCTAAGGGATTTGGAGCTTTTTTGCGAGCTTGCGGAGCACGGATTTGCGCTGGGAACGGATTTTATCGTCGCGCATCCGGGCGAGAGCGAAGAGATTTGGCTCGAAGCGGTAGAAAATTTCAAAAAATTCCCGCTCACGCATCTGCACGCCTTTATCTTTTCGCCGCGGCAAGGCACCGCCTCGGCGTCGCTAAAAGGTCGCATAGACGGCAAAACGGCGAAGGCGCGGCTAAAGATGCTGCAGAACATAACGGCGCTGAATAATTATAAATTTCGCCTTTCGTACAAGGTGCCGCTAAATGTGCTGATCGAGCGGAAAAACGGAGAGTTTTATGAAGGATATGATCAATTTTATGATAAAATTTGGATCAAAAGCGATGAGGATTTGTCGAAAAAATGGATGGAGATAAGAGATTATGAGGTTAAATTTGATGGAAATTTTGCATAAAATCAAAAAAAGCAAGCTAAATATAATTCTGATTTTTTTAGTGCTGCTTATCGTTTTACTCTCGATCGTTTATTTTAAAGACGATTCGCGATACATCACTGAGCGCGAATTTAGCGAGCTAGTCCGCGCAGATCAGATCAAACGCGCGCATATCGAGGACGGCAATTTAAATTTTACCTATGACGGCAAACGCTATAAAATTTTAGTCGATCTCGTAGATCTTAAGGAGCTATCAAATCACGCTCTAATCAGCAAAAAAAAGGATGATGGCACGAGCGGTATCAGCGCGATTTTGGTGATTTTTACGTTCGCATTTTTTCTCTTCGTGTATTATTTTGAAATCGTTTTGGCTAGACGCCGCAGGATGGACGGCGCCGCGCGTCAGAGCGCTAGCTCGGGCGGCGATCTCGGCGATCTTTCGCCAAGCGTTAGCGACGTTAGATTTAGCGACGTCGCGGGCATCAGCGAGGTCAAGGACGAACTCATAGAGATCGTGGATTTTTTAAAAAATCCCGCAAAATATCGAAATTTCGGCATCAAGCTGCCGAAAGGAATTTTAATGATCGGCGAGCCGGGCGTCGGTAAAACGCTAATTGCAAAAGCCGTAGCGGGAGAGGCGGACGTGCCATTTTTTTACCAAAGCGGCGCAAGCTTCGCCGAGGTCTTTGTGGGCGTCGGCGCTAGGCGGGTTCGCGAGCTGTTTGCGAA
>CAUUSU010000019.1:0-12664 GCA_963547835.1 uncultured Campylobacter sp. | reverse complement strand
TTGATCGATTTTGCGACGAACGGGCCTTTGAAGATAAAGGCGGTAAAAATTTGAACCAGGCTCGCGCCCGATTTGATGCGCTCGTAGGCCTCCTGCGCGCTGTCTATGCCGCCGCAGCTGATTAGAATCGTGCGACCGAAGAGCTCGCGAGCGACCTGTGCGAAAAGCTCGCGCGATTTTTCGGTGATCAGCCTGCCGCTTAGGCCGCCGAAGTCCCTAGCGTTGGGACTTAGCGAATAATCGACGCTGGTGTTGTTTATGATGATGCCGCTTGCACCGCTTTGCACCGCGCACTCGCATAGCGCGATCGCCTGATCCGCGCTCATATCGGGCGCCAGCTTTAAGACGAGCGGCCTGTTCGTGATCTTTTTCATCGCTTCGATCAGCTCGCTTATGAAGCTGTTTTCTTGCAAAGCGCGCAGATTAGGGGTGTTCGGAGAGCTTACGTTGATGATGAAAAAATCGCACAGCCCGTCAAATTTACGCGCCAAGGCCTCGTAATCGCTTAGCGCATCCTCGTTCGGAGTGGCTTTGTTTTTGCCGATATTTGCGGCGATTGGGATTTTAAAAGGATAAATTTTTCGCACGCGACGCTCGATAACATCGGCGCCTTCGTTGTTAAAACCCATCGCGTTTTGGATGCTCTGCTCGCTAACGAGGCGAAAAAGTCGCGGCTTTTCGTTGCCGCTTTGAGGGCGCGGCGTAAAGGTGCCAAAATCGATGTGCCCGAAGCCAAGAGCGGCCAGCGGCGCGATCATCGTGGCATTTTTATCGAAGCCGCCCGCGATACCTACTGGATTATCGAAGCTGAGATCCCATATATTTTGAGTTAAAATTTCATCTTTATAAACGCCGAATTTTGCCAAAGCCTCAAGCCCGCCCGGAGTCGCATAGAGCGCGCGAAGTCCGAATTCTGCGATCTTGTGAGCGGTTTCTGGATCAAATCGAAAAAAGATTTTTTTCAAGGTATCATAATTCATAATTTTTCCTCAAATTTTGCGTAATGGTAGCTAAAATTTAATTAAATATAGATAAGGATTTCGCGCTGAATTGCAATTCGCGGTGGTTAAATTTAGTTTTAGAATTACGCGAGAAATGCCGGTAAAATTTCTACGGCTTGCAATGAGTGGTTCAAATTTATGCAGAAGTCCAAAGATGCGCGGCGTAAATTTTATAAATTTAGCCCGCCCGGGTACGTACCGAAATGCGCGGTATCCGTGGCACGGCTCGCGATGGCAGGAGTCGTCGCGATTTTATCCTGCGTCTGACTGCGCTCAATCCCGCCCAAGCTAAATTTTAAAATTTAAAGCGTCCTGCTCGCGCCGTTTGAGCTTCAGCGAGCGTCTTTGCCGCCCAAGGCAGCGATCATCGTGCCCAGAGGAATGATCGTAACGCCCAAGATAATCGCTAGCGGGTTTAGCAAGGACAGCTTGGCAAGCAGGTAGATCGCCGCCACGAGCGCCGCGTAGGACAAAATTTTAAACGGAGAGAAAAACGCCCCCGCGAAATTGCTCCGAATCTCGCCTCTTTTGCGCTCATCATCCCAACCATCAATGCTGCCGTCCGCGCCGTCGAAATTATCATTCGATCCATCGCGCGCGGCGACACCTAGCTCACCGTTACCTGTGCTATCGCTACGATTGTTGCGATCTGCGCCGTCGCTCCAGCCGTCGCCCAGATCGCTGCTCGCTGCATTTTTCAAGTCGTCGCAACGCTCGCCTATGCCGCCTTGCGAACTATCGCTAGCTTCGTCGTTTATGCCGTCGTATGAGTCGCTGCAAGTCGCGCTGACATTCATATTCAATTTATCGGAGGCGGCGGTTGCGTCGTAAGCGGAGGTTTTGTCGTCGCTCTTCGTAGAATTTACGTCGCGCTCGCCAGCGGAAGCTCTGCCGTACTCGGCGTCTAAATTCGAGCTGCGAGTAAAATTTATATCAGCGGCGGAGTCTGCGACACGCTCGGCGGCGGTTTCGTCGTGCAGGGCGTAGTTGTCATTGTTTTCGACGCAGCTATCGCCGCTTGTGAAATTTATTGCGCCTTCGGAATTTTGAGTGTTTAAAATTTCGGCGCCTAAATTTAGATCGCTAAAGCTTTCTCTCTTTAAAATCTCGCCGTCGCAAATTTTGCTATATAAAATTTTATCGTCGCCGCCTGTGCCGCCTCGGTTTTCGCCGCCGCAGCTTGCGGAATTCGCATCGTTTGCGGAAGTTTTGCCGCTTATGAAACCTGCGGAATTCTTAGGGCTTTGCCGTAAAATTTCATCGTATTTACCGGCTCTCAGCTCATCTTCTATCTTGTTTCGGTAAGCGCGAAACGAAAAATATACCGCGCCGAATGCGCCCAAAAATCCGGCCTCCAAGCTGAGAAGCCACGCTAGCGCCCGCACGCCGAAAGAGCCCGTGCCGAAAAATCCGCCGCCGCAAAGCGCTAGCCCAAGCAGGACAAACGCCGCGTTTAGCGCGCAATATATGAGCAAAAACCGCCTATTCAATCCCGCTCATCCCATTCATCGTCGTCGTCGAAATTTTTCGGATCCGCCTTGTATTTCGGATCGTCCTCGAGCTCTTTTAGGCTCGAATTTAGCGCCTTGCACGCACGGTAAACGTTCAGAAACGCCGCCGCGATGCCGATAGCGATGCCGAACCAGAGCAGAAGCAGCGAGCCCGTGAGATGCCGCAGCCCAAGTCCGATCGCTACTCCGATGCCGATCGCTACGACGATTGAGATGCCTAGGCTGATGTCGCAGGCGCCCTTTACGATTTTGTTTAAATTTTTCGTTACTCTCATCTAAAATCCGATTAAATTTAAAACGCAGCCCTTAAAGCACCGCCATCGCTTCATCCGCGGCGTTTAGCGCAAAGTCGATCTGCGCTTCATTCATCGTGGAGCAGATAAAGCCCGTCTCAAACTGACTAGGCGCCAAAAATACGCTACGCTTAATCATCTCGCCGTGAAATTTCGCAAATCGCGCGGTGTCTGCTCGCAAGGCGCCGCCATAGTCGCGCACCTCTTCATCCGCGAAAAAGTAGCCGAACATCGAGCCTACGCAGGCGGTTTGCAGCGCGATGCCGCGGCGATTTGCTATGGTGCAAAGCCCGTCCGTAAACCTGCGCGCAAGTTCGCCGAGCCTTTCGTAAAGGCCGCTGCTAGCGTAAATTTTACTTAGACTGGCGATGCCTGCGGCCATTGCGACGGGGTTTCCGCTTAGCGTGCCCGCTTGATACACCGCTCCTAGCGGGCTTATCATATCCATGATTTCGCGCTTACCCGCGAAAGCCGCCACGCTCATGCCGCCGCCGATGACCTTGCCGAAGGTTACCAGATCGCCGCGGACGCCGTAGATGCCGTAGCTACCTAGCTCGCTCGCGCGAAAGCCGCTCATTACCTCGTCGATTATCAGCACGATCTTTTTCTTGTCACACAGCGCGCGAAGCTCGGTTAAAAATTCTGGATCAGCGGGTACTAGGCCCATATTCCCCGCGATAGGCTCAATGATGATCGTGCCGATGTCGTTTTGCGCTAGGACGTCCTTTACGCTTTGTATGTCGTTGTATCTGGCTAGGTAGGTGTTTTTTGCGACGTCCTGCGGTACGCCCGCGCTGCTTGCGTTACCGAAGGTGCTTGCGCCGCTGCCCGCTTTGACGAGCAGGCTGTCGCTGTGTCCGTGGTAGCAGCCCTCAAATTTTAAAATTTTATCCCGTCCGCTAAAGGCGCGCGCAAGACGGATCGCGCTCATCGTGGCTTCCGTGCCGCTGCTGGTAAAGCGGATCTTATCTAGGAAATCGAATTTTTTTAGCACGAGCGAGGCAAGCTGCGTCTCAAGCGGGCTGGATGCGCCGAAGCTTAGCCCTTTTTTGGCGGTTTGCACGACGGCGCGCTCAATGTCGGCATCTGCGTGACCGAAGATGAGCGGACCCCAGCTCTGCACGAAGTCGAGATATTTTTTACCCTCGACATCGTAGATATACGAGCCCTCGCCGCGATCCACCATAAAAGGCTCGCTGCCGACGTTGCCGAATGCTCGCACCGGCGAATCGACGCCGCCCGGGATAAGTTTTTGTGCTGCTAAAAATTCGTCGTGATTATTCATTTTTTCTCCTTCTTTTTGGGTTGATTTATCGATTTTATATATTTGTAGATGATGATGATCTCGTTTTGCGTCAGGAAGTAGCTCGGCATCACGTCGCGCGAGCTACTGATCCCGTCGGCGAGCTCCTGAAGCGAGAGATTGTTGATCGGCGGCGCGTTTAGGGCGCGCTCGTAGTAGGCGCCCGCGGTGCGGTTAAATTCTTTATACGTCGCGATCAGCGAGCCCTCTCCCTTTTCGCCGTGGCACTTGTCGCAGCCGATGCCGCGGGGGTTTTTATACAGCATCGCGCCGTACTCCTCATCGGTGATAAAGCTCTCGGCTTGTGCGCCGCGAGGTAGAAAAAATATGGTCGCGGTTAAAAATAGCGCTAAAAATATGAAATTTCGCATCTTCTCGTTTCGAATTTTTGGCGCAATAATATAAAAAATGTGCTTAAATTTCATAACGCAGCTATCTTTTCGATCCCCTCGAAATAAAAGACGTTTAGCTCATCCTGCCTGCGGTAGAGGAATTTTAGCCCGTGCGCCTTGGCGATGTTATCGACGATGTAAAGCCCCAGGCCGAAGCTCTGTTTGGCGTTCGTGCCCTTGACGAAGGCCTCTTTGTAGTAGCTAAAGTCTTTCTGCAGCGGCTCTCCGAGCGTTATGAAGTCCATCGTTTCGGCGTTTAGGCGGATTAAAATTTTACCATCTGCGGCGTATTTGACGGCGTTGTCGATTAAATTTTTCACCGCGACGCAAAAGAGCTTCAGATCGACGTTTAGGCTTAGTCCTAGCGGATTTTGCAGCGTGACGCAGCCCGGCTCTATCATCGCGATTCCGAGCGCTTCTTTTAAAATTTCATCCATTGAAAAAATTCCGCGTTCGATTAGTGCCGTTCCCGCAGTCGCGCGCTCGACTGCCGCAAATTCGTTGATTAGGCTCTCCAGCCGCTCAAAGACCGAGATGAGACGCTCCTGATTTTTACCGTGCTCGATCATCTCGACGGCGATGCGACCCTTTGTGATGGGAGTTTTGAGCTCGTGCATTATGTTTCGCAAAAACAGATGGCGCGATTCGTTAAGCTTGTTTATCTGCGTGACCGCCTCGTAAAATGCGTGCGAAACCTCGGAAATTTCGTCGTTTCCTACGCTTACGTCCTTGATCTGAAGATCGCCTTTAGCAAATTTATCGATCTGGCGTTTGAGCTTGCGAAGGGGGCGAATTTTGCGAATGATAAAGATATACGCAAGCAGGATGATTGCCAAAATGACGCCGTAGATCGCTTTGAAAATATCGTAGCGGTAGGGCTGATAATCCTTGTCGTTTAAAAGCCGCGTCTCTCCAGCGTGAGTGATTTTTAAGTAGTGTTTGCGTTTAAAAAGCAAGATGTCCGCAGAGCCGATGTCTGCGGAGATGCTATCTAAAATTTCGGCGCCTTTAATGATCTCATCGCGCTTGGCTTCATCGCGGATGGTCGAAAACTCGAAATTTGCGACCTGGCGGTCGTATTCGACATCGCTGATGAGCTTGCTCATCTCATAGAGGTTCGCGCGCGCGACGATGGAGTATTTGGAGTTTAGCTCGCGGGTGTAGTTTTGCTGATCGTAGCCGATGAGCCAGAGTAGCGCGAGCGAAACGCCCACAGCAGCGAGCGCGAAGATGAACGTGATGGTATAAAAAATCGACGATCTTACTTTCATTAAATTTATATGATCCTTAAATTTTTAAAATTTCAAAGCTTTGAAGCCGCGGGCTTGCTTTGCTTTAGCGCGCGGACCGGCTTGCGGCTCATTCGGCTTTAAATTTACGGCGCGTAAATTTTAAAATTTCATTGCAAAGCAGGGCGCTTTTAAATTTAATAGCCGCGCCGCTTTAAATTTTTAAAATTTACCCTTTCGTTGCCATGGGCTCTGTCTTTTACAACTCGTCTTACGCGTAGAGCCGAACTGCTTGCCGAATTCGACGATAAAATTCCACGCGCATCCAGTCGCGTGCTAAATTTATAACTACAAAATTTTATCGTAAAATTTTAACGCTTCAGTTGAGGCGTCTTAAATTTAAAGGGCAAAATCGCGCGGACCGACTTGCGATTTAAATTTTGCCGCACCAAGACCAATTAAATTTAAAGCTTTAAAACTGCGAGCATTTAAATTTCATCGCGCAAGCTCGTCTATAGTGCAAGTCCGCTCATTGTATTAGTTTATAACCTACGCCGCGGATAGCGTGGATGTAGCTGGGCGCCTTGGACGTTTCGCCGAGCTTTAAGCGGATGCGACCGATGATGACGTCGATGCTTTTGCTCGAGGATTCCTCGCTTATGGAGCTGCAGTTGTAGATGAGCTCCTCGCGGGTGATCGCGCCGCCTTCCTTTTTGATGAGATACGAAAGCACGTCGTATTCGGCGATGGTGAGCGATAGTGGCTGTCCTTTGAAGCTGATGACGTGGCGGAAATCATCCACTTCGAGGTCTTTTTTTGGCTTTGCGGCGCGCTGAATGGAGTTTATGTCGTAGCGCTCGATGTGGCGTTTGATGCGCGCTAAAAGCTCTTGCGGATTATAAGGCTTTGGCAGATAGTCGTCCGCGCCGAAGTCGAAAGCGTTGATCTTGTCGGTCAGATCGTGGCGTGCGCTTGAGATTATGATCGGTATATCGGTGTTTTTGCGGATCTCTTTGCAGACCTCAAGCCCGTCCATCCCAGGAAGCGTGAGGTCTAAAATCACGAGGTTGAAATTTTCTAAATTTAGCTTGGAAAGCCCCAAAAACGGATCGTCGGCGACGGTAATATCGATATCGTATTGCTGCAGATATTCGCTTAAAATTTCGGCGAGTTCTAAATCGTCCTCTATCATTAAAATTTTAGTCATAAAAAGCCTTTGAAATTTTGCGTGGATTATAACAAAATATAGTTTATATATTTTAAAGCGGCAAATTTGGGCGAAATTTTATAAAAATGAAGCGGGAGGGGTAAAATTTTGAAATTTTTTGAAATCGGGCAAAATTTCAAAAATCAGCCCCAAAAATATGGCGAAATTTTGAAATTTAAAGAAGCAAAATCTGAAAAATTGACGAATTTGGGCTAAATTCGGCTAAATTTTGCCGATTTTTGCGTTTTTTTCTTAAAAAACTATTGTATTTTTTGCGAAACTATTGTAGAATACCGCCCAAACCACTTTATTTTAAAGGATTAGCATGAAAAAAGCTGATTTTATCCAGGTAGTTGCCGATAAGGCAGGTCTTTCTAAAAAAGATACTGTTAAGGTAGTTGATTCTGCACTTGAGGCTATCAAAGAGCTTTTGGTAAAAGGTGATGACATAAGCTTCATCGGCTTCGGATCTTTCGGTATTGCAGAGCGTGCAGCTCGCGAGGGTAAAGTTCCTGGCACAAACAGAACTTACAAATCTCCTGCTACTAAAGTAGTAAAATTTAAAGTCGGTAAACAGCTAAAAGAGGCTGTTGCAGCTGCAAAAGGCAAGAAGAAAAAATAATTTTCTTGCTCCAGGCCCCGCTTGTCGGGGCTTATCTTTTTTAAATTTATACAATCATAACTTTTCAAAATGCCCGAGTGGTGAAATTGGTAGACGCACCAGACTCAAAATCTGGCGAGGGCGACCTCGTGTCGGTTCGATTCCGACCTCGGGCACCATAAAACTTCTTTAAATTTTATCCGTAATTTCAACCGCCTTTTGCAAATTTCAACTTGCTATAAAATTTTTTATACTATTATTACCGCGGTATTTCTTTAAAAGAGGCAATTATTTATGATACGTAAAATTCTTATCGCTAATCGCGGCGAGATCGCGGTTCGCATCATTAGAGCCTGCAGGGATCTGCATATTAAAAGCGTCGCGATCTATACCAAACCCGACATCGATTGCTTGCACGTAAAAATCGCCGATGAGGCCTACGAAGTAAGCGCGGACGCGCTAAAAGGCTATCTGGACGCCAAAAAGATCGTCGAAGTCGCCAAGGAGTGTGGCGCCGATGCGATACATCCTGGATACGGCTTTTTGAGCGAGAATTTTGACTTTGCAAGAGAGGTCGAGGACGCGGGGATCATCTTCATCGGTCCAAAGCCCGACGTTATCCGAAAAATGGGCAACAAAAACATTGCTCGCTATCTGATGCGCAAAAACGGCATCCCGATCGTGCCGGGTACCGAAAAGCTTAATCACGAGAGCATGGATACGATCAAAAAATATGCGCGCGAGATCGGCTATCCCGTAATTTTAAAGGCTAGCGGCGGCGGCGGCGGACGCGGTATCCGCGAGGTGTGGGAAGAGAAAGATATGGAGAGCGCCTACGACTCTTGTACAAGGGAGGCGAAGACCTTTTTTAACAACGATGAAATTTTTATGGAAAAACTCGTCGTCAAGCCGCGCCATATCGAGTTTCAGATCATTGGCGATAATTACGGCAACATCATCCACCTCTGCGAGCGCGATTGTTCGATCCAGCGCCGCCACCAAAAAATTATCGAGATCGCGCCGTGTCCCTCGATAAGCGAGCATCTACGAAAGACGATGGGTACGACTGCGGTAGCTGCGGCGAAGGCGGTGAATTACACCAACGTCGGTACGGTAGAATTTCTACTCGATGATTACAACAACTTTTATTTTATGGAGATGAATACCCGTATCCAGGTCGAGCACGGCATCACCGAGGAAGTTACGGGCGTCGATCTGGTAGTGCGCCAGATCCGCATCGCAAACGGCGAAATTTTAGAGCTTGAGCAAAGCGATATCAAGCCGCACGGCTACGCGATCGAGGCTAGAATCACTTCCGAAAACGTCTGGAAAAATTTCACCCCGGTTCCCGGCACCGTTAGCGATTATTATCCCGCGCTAGGTCCCTCCGTGCGCGTCGATAGCCACATCTACAAGGGTTATAAAATTCCGCCGTTTTACGACTCGCTTCTAGCCAAGCTCATCATCAAAACCACCGACTACGACCTGGCCGTCAATAAGCTTGAGCGCGCGCTGAAGGAGTTTCGCATCGAGGGAGTGCGTACGATCATTCCGTTTTTGCTCAGCATCAGCAAATCGCGCGAATTTCGACTTGGCTTTTTCGACACGAGTTATGTAGAGAAAAATTTAGACAAAATTTTAGAAAACACTATGGATGATATGCAGCCGAATAAAAACGAAGCGATCGCCGCCATCATCGCTGCGATGCGCAAATCGGCGCGGATTTAGGAAAGAGTATGGATTTTTTAGATAGCCTAAAAGATATAAAAAAGGATATGCTTAAGGACAAGGCGGCAAGCTCCGCGCCCAAAAAGCCTAAAAAGAGGAATCCAAATCGCGACGAGTTTAAAGATATTTTCAGAGATGATGATAGCGAAAGCGGTCTAGACGGCGTCGCGACGGAAGAGTTCGACGTAGCCAAAGAGAGCATCGCCGCACGTGAAAAGCGCCTCAAAGACGAGTTTTTAAAATACGTGGACGCGGCAAATATTAAAAAGCTGAATGACTGAAATTCCATTTTGCACGCTGGATTTTGCCTGCCCCTATCTGGACGGCAGAGCCGCGCGCAGCGAGTATCTCTACATAAAAGACTGCAACTTCGAGTATAATTCAAGCTTAGTGCAGCACGGCTACCGCCGCTTCGGCAGGTATTTTCAAAAGCCCGTTTGCGCAGCCTGTGCGGAGTGCAAAAGCCTGCGCGTCGATGCTTTAAATTTTAAATTTAGCAGATCGCACCGCCGCGTCTATAAAAATAATCGCACGACCGCCTATGTATGGCAATCTCGCCCGCTTTTAAACGATGCGCGTTTGGAGCTTTTCGCGCTTTATCACGACTACATGCATCTAAAAAAGGGCTGGCCTGTGCAAGAGATCGATTTTGAGCGATATGATGAAATTTACGTCCAGGGCCACGGCGACTTCGGCAAAGAAATCTCTTACTATGGCGAGGATGGGCGGCTTATCTGCGTCGATCTCATCGATATCGTGGATGACGGCATCAGCTCGGTGTATTGCTACTACGATCCGTATCTGCCGAATCTAAGTCTGGGTAAATTTTCGCTTTTAAAACAGATCGAGTTCGCCCAAGAACTAGGGCTACGATGGATCTATCTGGGCTACGCGGTGAAGCAGTGCCCGAGCCTGGCGTATAAATTTAGCTACGAGCCGTATGAAATTTTAAACTCATACGTAGAGCTTGACGCCCCCGCCGTCTGGGAGGGGCGCACAGAGAAATAGGTTCTACGCGCGGACGCCCCGAAGCAGCTAGACAGACATACGCGCTGTGCGGTACGGTGCGTGAAAGGATAAGCTCCGCTCGCCCCCGCAGTCTATAAATACGTCGCGCGGTAGAGATCGTGCTGCCGCGTAGAATTCGGTCGCGCAGATGCGACGCGGTATGTAAAAACGCGCCTCGGCGTCAAATCTCGCGCTGAAATTTCGCGCCGCTCGGCCTGCAAAAATATCCGCGGTGATAAAATTTAAGGCGATAAAATTTAAAAGTAGAGCAGATGGATTTGCAAATTTTACGGCAGGCTCGGCATTTGTGTGTCGCAAGACGGTACACGCGGCTTTTGGGCGTACTTGGCTCTTGAGTGCGCGCGAAAAAGGGCGATTAGTTTCGGCACTGTAAAAACTAGTTTCGGTTCTTTAGCGGACACCGCCGCGCAAGCGGCGGAGCAAAAAAGAAAGCGGCTGATTCAGGGCAAATTTATCAGCTCGACTTTGTTTTCCAGCGATTTTGGGATTAATAAAACTTTGCCGTCGCTTGAGATATCCGCAGGTCTTTGCATCGCGCCGAGGTTTATTTTGCGTATCTGTCCGTTTGCATCGATACGCCAAATTTTACCGCTTAAAAGGTCCTCGCCCCAGTCGCTAATTAAAATTTCGCCGTTTTTTCCGCGCGCTATGCCGCAGAAAACCCCTTTCATATCGGCAAAGATCGAAATTTCGCGAGATTTTAGATCCATGCTTAGCACGCGCCCAGGAACCTTTCCGCTAAGATCGAAGGTGGTGATCAGAAGCTTGTCGCCTTTAGCCAAAAGTCCGTTTGGGCTGCCTAGCGATGGATCAATGCGCGCAAACTCATCCGCGGTGCGCGAGAGCAAGTCGATGCGCCAGATCGTCCCACGCGCGGGATCGCTTGCGAGCAAAACCTCGCTGCCGAGCGCTACGACGTCGTTTAAGGCCTGCGCTCCCTCGATTTTTAGATTAAAAACCTCCTGTCCTTTGCTAAAGCCCCTGATCGCGTCCAGATCGCACACGTAGAGCACGTCGCCGATCTGCGCCATTCCGCCAGGATTTACCAGATCGTCTATAAAATTGGTCTCAACGACGTTGGAATTTTTTACTATGCGGCTGATGAAGCCGTCGCGCTCTTGTGGATTTTCACTACTACCGCGGTTTGCGATATAAAAGGCGTCATCGGTAATGAGCGAACCACTAGGTGCGCTAAATCCGTCGATCTCTAGGGCAAAAAGCGCGCCCGCCAAGGCGCATGAAAGTAGAATTTTTTTCATAATCTCTCCTTGATCTCGCCAAAATTTTAAGAATTTTAAAATTTTTAAGGGAAGCGCCGAGTGCCGGGTTAAAATTTTAAAATTCGCAGCGAGCTTTAAGATGAGCGAAATTTAAACCCGCAGAGCAAATAAAAGCGCAATTTTAATTAAACAAGGCGGCTTGATCGGCAAAATTCTAGCGGGTTGGAAGGCCTTGCTTCGCGCGTCGCTTTTAATTTGATGCGTCGAAGCCGAAGTGAGTAGGTTTTGTGCGCTTTGGTTTACGCTGCCGCTCACGGAATTTAGCCGTGAAATTAGACAACATCTCGCGCGTAATTTCAAGCACCGTTGCATATGTAATTCATTTGCGGCTGTGTTCGTTTTGAAATTTAATTCTGCGAGTGGATATTTTTTGCAAACTGCCGCGTGATTTTGATGCGCAGACGGAGGTATCGCGTTTAAAGATGCCCCTCGCTTTAAAATTTGATTTAATTTGAACAAAGTGCGATTAAAATGCGATTTAAATTTTATGTACTGCGGGTGTAAATTTCGGTCGCAAAAAGAGAACCTGCCGCAAAAATTATTTAAAATTTGCAGTGCACAAAATACCTTTTGAAATTTAAAAACGAGCCCGAGACGCACTTCAAAAATTGATGCGCGAGATTTAGACGCCGAGTTTAAATCTCGCCGTCATAACTATTTCAAAATTTTAAGTACAAAATTCAAACCATACTGATACGCGCCTCGCACCGAAGCGCTACGCCTCAAAATTTAATATGTAAATTAAAACGGGCGTGAAATTATTGAGCGCCGAGGCTTTACGGGCTTTAAAATTTTAATACGCAGATTTAGGTCGAGAGGCACGCGTACAGCCAGTCGCAGCCGTACACTTGAATTTTAAATCGTAAAATTTAAATTGCAGAAATTAATGCGCGCGCCGAAGTGGGATCTGAAAATTTAAAACGCCCTTACCGGCTTAGATGCTAAAATCCTCGCCGAGGTAGAATTTACGGACGTTAGGATCGCTGGCTATCTCTTTTGCGGTGCCGCCGGCGAACAGCTCGCCGTCTTTGATGACGTAGGCGCGGTCGCAGATCGCAAGCGTCTCGCGGACGTTGTGATCGGTGATGAG
>CAUUSU010000018.1:0-12780 GCA_963547835.1 uncultured Campylobacter sp. | reverse complement strand
CATCCTCGGCATCTCGTTGATATGTTCCAATTTGTAAGTTAACCGCAAGATCTTTAAAATAAGAATATTTTGTCGTTGATGTAGAGATAGCATACGAGGCTAGCCTTGTGCCCGTGTTATCGAATATTTCGACGCTATAGTCAAAATATGGTTTATTTAAAGCATTGCCGCCGTAGTTAAAGCGCCTGAGGTAGTTCATTGTAATATCGATTTTATAATCTTTGCCTTCAACGCCAAGCAAACCGATCTGCGCAAGATTTTTGTTTATTGCCGCTACGAAATCCTTCTTTAGCTCTTGTTCGTTCTTGTATGTAAGATTTGCTTTATTTCTATGATCCTCCGTGAGTGAAAATTTAAAATCGCCTAGGACATATTTTGAAATGCCCTTCTGTAAAGGAGTGGGCTTTACGTCATAATGATATCCACCGCCACAGCCTCCAAATAATATAGCCAAAATAAGAGGAAAGAGAATTCTCAAAAACCTATGTTTCATAACATTCCTTTTAAAAATTTAATTCTGCATCGAAAAGTATAATGAAAATGTGCTATATAACTCCTTAAAAAATTTATGCAAAACTCTATATAAACATTCTTTACATAAAATTGGGTTCTTGCGATAAAATTTAGGCAAAGTATGTTTGTGCTTATATTCAGATTAAATAATTAATTCACTGTGCTTGCTTTGCTTTAATCGCCTCGTAAATTTCATCGACGCCGCTTAGGTTTTGATCCAAAACCTCCCTCGCCTTTTTTAGCGTGCGTGCGCCAAAAATCCCGTCCTGCTTCACTCCGATGCTTTTTTGGATATATAAAATTTTATCCTTTTGCATCGTAGCAGAATCCTTAGTCGCCCCGGAAGCGGAATTTAAAGCAGGGCTTTCAGAGCCGCTAGAGCTTGCGCTCGTAGAATTTTCGTCTGCAGAATTTATGCCATCACTCGCGGAAGCGGAATTTTCGTCCTCAAAAAATGCAGGCATCCACCCTCGCAGTAGCCCTGCTGCGCCGGTTTTCGGCACGTAGCCCGTATTTGCCGCGCCTCCGTAGATTGCGCTAGCCAAAACGGCGCAGAGCAGAGCTTTACAAAAGCGAGCAAGCGCCGCGCCGCCTCTGCCACAGCGATATTCTCGCGGAATTTTACGAGCTTTTACAGCGCACCGCACTACGCTTGCCAGCCACAGCGCCACACCGCCTAACAGCCCCGCAGCAGCGATTACCGCGCCGCACGCAAGTGCCCAAAAATAATGCTCCGCAAAGATCATCTCGAAGCAGCCCTCGCACGCCAGTGCAGCCGCCGCGATGAGCGCGCCTCCGCCTATGCACCACGTCGCGCGGTCATAGCGTGGACTTAGCACGCCAAGCGCCCCAGCCATCGCGCTGCCCAAATCGCGAGCGCATTGTTGCGAAATAAAGCCCTCACAAACGCGCATAATCGCCGCGGCGAAACTCTGCATGCAATCCTCGCGTAAAGAACATGGGGAAAAGAACTTCTTTAATCGTGCAAAGGGCGAAATTTTAGAATTTGACGCAGGATCTTGCGTATTCGCGCGATTTTTAAATTTTGCAGCGGCGAGGTTTTTGGAATTTGCGGAATTGATTGCGGCGGAGTCTATGGAATTTGTGGAATTTTCAGCACCCAAGACACTTAAATCTCGGTAATCTCGCTCGCCGCGTAATTCGTAAAGACCCTCCGCGGCGCGATCAGAAGTGCTGCTTAAGCCCTCTTGCGAGCCTGCAAAATTAGGTCCATTCTGCGCGAGAGCTTCGTCGCTTTGCTGCCTAGCCTCAAAATCGCCGGCAGAATTCTCTCCCGAAAGATCTGCCCCGGCAAATTTTATGCCGCCGCCCACGGCGCCTGCAAACCTGCCAAGCTCTCCGCGCAACCCCAAGCGATTATCTTCCGCGCCCATAGAATTTGCCGAAGCGCTCGCGAATTTCGTGCCCGCAAATTTTACACTCGCGCCGCCCTCGAGATTTTCTTTGCGAGAAGCGTCTTTTGCAAGGCTCAAAGCGTCGCGATCAGCCGTGCCGCAGGTAAAATTTACAGAGTTAAAATGTATATCCGAGCCGCGCAACTGCTCGAGATTTAGCGTCTCGCCGCGCAGCTTAGCACTAGCTAGGCGCATCGCCGCATCCAGCACAGGCTTTGCGCGAAACAGCGTAAAAAGGCTTTGCGCATCGTCCCGCCCTAGCCTAGCGGGTGCGCCGCGCACCGCCGCAAGCTCCGGCGCAAAAACTTCGTCAAAAAAGCTAGGTCTTACGAATGTCACGCCGCCGAAGCACGCCGCATCATAAGCCTTACCGCAGACGGCAAAACTCAAGCGCAAAAAATCATCCTCCGCGCTAAATACCGCTTCGCAGCCGCCCTGTACCGCTCGCAGCGAGCTTAGACGAAACAAAAGTCTGCGCGCAGCAAAACCTACGCCCTTGCTGCATAAAAACTCCAGCAGCTCGCGCCCAAAAACCTGCGAGCTAGCACCTATGCTGACGCTCGGGCGGGCATAAACGGATACTTTACTGGTGCGAGTGAAATACCCGCGCCCATCGCAGTGCTCGCAGCGAAAATCACCCGCGCCGTCGCATTTTTCGCAGCGCAATCTGCCAGCACCGCCGCAAGCGGGACAAATGCGCGAGCCGCTACCGCCGCAGCTAGCGCAGGGAATGAAGCGATAGCCCATAGAATTTGACGCAGAGCCTGCAGAATCGCCTCCAGAAAGGCCGCGCGCATGAGCGTCCGTAGAGCTTAATGCCGCGCGGCTATAGCCGCCGG
Source organism: uncultured Campylobacter sp. (assembly GCA_963547835.1). Taxonomy (GTDB): domain Bacteria; phylum Campylobacterota; class Campylobacteria; order Campylobacterales; family Campylobacteraceae; genus Campylobacter_B. The sequence goes on along the minus strand of CAUUSU010000018.1, from coordinate 10,013 downwards.
TGCCCTTGCAATCGGGGCAGATCAAGCGCCCGCGCCCGCCGCAGTTAGCGCATGGCGCCTTGCCTGTGCCTTCGCAGGCTTTGCAGCGCCTCCTGCCCGATCCGCTGCAATGCTCGCAACGCAGCTGAACGCTAAAGGGCTTAAAATCGTGAAATTTTATGATTTGATCCGCATTCATAGCGGCTTTTTGGGGATCTGCACGCAGGCGTAGCATAAAGGCCTCGCTTAGCTCCGCATCTGCGCTTGCCGCGCGCAGGCACTCGCGCGCATGAGCCTCGAACTGCGCGATATCTGCGAAATGCAGCTGCGCGCGCTCGCCGCCACTTATCTGCGAGACGCTAAACTTGCCGGCAAAGTCATAACGCACGCCAAGCCTCACGCTAAATCCGTAAAACTCGCGATCAAGCTCGCGCAGATCGGCGCCGCCGCTACGCGCTAGGGCTTTAAGTCTAGCGACAAACACCTCTGCTAGCTCCTCTTTATCCAGCTTGTCCATGATCGCTCCTTTCTTACGGGCGCGCCACAAAGCCACGCCGCATAAATTTTAAAATTCCTTTATTGAAATCCTGCAAATTTTGCATTTCATACAATTATACCGCGAAAGGGAATTTTAAAATTCCAAAATCTCACGCAGGATGGAATTTAGCGCTATTGCGCGCCGTAAAATCTCGCTGCAAATCAAAACTCTAAAATAGAGCTCGACGCAAAATCTCGCACTGCGACGGCGATGTATATAACTGCCACAACAAATACGGCACGAACGGATCGCAAAACGGAGCCGCCAGGCATACGGCGCCCGAGCGGTAGCAGCGGGTATGCAAGACTTTAATTCCGCAGCAGCGCATAATTTGGCTCGCGATGATGCACGATACGGCATAACGCACAGCAAATTCCACGCCTGCATAAAATTTTAAATTTCACGGCTAGCTCGTGCGTACGCACAGCATGAAATTTAAAATTTTACGACAGCTACAGCGCGGTGTGCAGCGGCCTAAAATTCTGCGATAAGCGGCGCGTAAATTTCAATTCCGCGCGACAATCAGGCGACGGGTGCGTGGAGTACAATTTAATTTACAAGCGCATAGCCGACATATTATCGCACAAATTCTGTTCGCAGCGACCGACGCAACGCGGAATTTCATACTGCGTTGCGTCAGCTCGTAAAATTTAATCCTGTTACCGCGCAGTTATAGCCGCCTGCGCCTTTGCAAGCAGAGCGGATCAGACGTCCGCGCCCACCGCAGGCGATGCACGGTGGCTGGTAAAATTTAATCTGGGCGCCGCAAACCTCCGCCAACATGACTGATCCGTACGAGCGTAAAATTTAGCTCGCCTGCCGCATAATTTAACTCACGACGGCGTATGTCGCGGCGCAAGCGCGAATTTTAGATCGTGCGGCGATCTGCTGCGCGACCGACGGATTAATTTCACGGTGTGCTCGACATGAAATTTAGAATCTCGTAGCGACACATGACACTGTGCGCGGCCGCGTGAAATTTTAAATTTCACGACGAGCTTATGCGTTATGAGATTTTAAATCTCGTCGCGGTGAGTTCGCAAGCTCGCAGGCGGCTCGGTTTAAGATCTTGCGCCCGGTTTTTGCGCGGAATTTTGCGAGCGAAATTTCAAATGCAAACCCGCGCAAGTTTCGCGCCGAATTTCTGCGTAGATCTTGCGCGAAATTTAATGAAATTTCGCGGGCCGAGCTCGGCGCGCTAAAATCCGACTAATCCGACTAATCCGACTAATCCGACTAATCCGACTAATCCGACTAATCCGACTAATCCGACTAATCCGACTAGCCAAAACTCGACCGGCTAAAACCAAGCGCAATAAAACCGGGGCGTAGCAAAACCATGACGCACTAAAACTGGGGCGCGATAAACTCGCCGCAACCTGCAAGTAAAATTTATCGCCGCCGAAGCTCGCAGCTAAATTTTACCGCCCAAGCGCGGAATTTTCGGCTTTGGCTTCGGGCGCCGAAAATAAAATTTCACGCCAGCCCGCTTATAACGCCATCGCTAGTGATCTTCATATTTAGCGCGTTAGGAACCTTCGGCAGCCCCGGCATAAGCATTATCTTGCCGCAGACGGCGACGATGAAGCCCGCTCCCGTGCGAATTTGAAGGTCTTTGACGCTGAGCTTAAAGCCGCGTGCCCGCCCGAGCGCCTTGGCATCGTCGCTGAAGCTATACTGCGTCTTTGCGATGCAGACGTTTAGCCGCTCAAGCCCCAAAGCCTTGATGTGCTGTAGCGCCTTTTGCGCCTCGGGCTCGAAAACGACCTCGCTCGCGCCGTAAATTTTAGTAGCGATCTTTTCGATCTTGCTCGCCGTATCGTCGCTAAGCTCGTAGGCAAACTTCAGCTCCTTAGCGCGCTCGCACTCATCTACTACGAGGCGGGCTAGCTCAAGCGCGCCCTCGCCTCCTTTGGCGAAATTTTCGCAAATCGCCATCTGCACGCCGCGCTGCTTGCAATAATCGCGCACGAAGGCGATCTCGCCGTCGCTATCGAAGCTGAAGCGGTTAAGCGCCACGATAGGATTTAGCCCGAAGTTTTGTAAAATTTCGATATGCCCGCCTAAATTTACGATGCCTCTTTGAAGCGCGGCAAGATCCGGGCTCGCGATACTTTCTTTATCCGCGCCGCCGTTGTATTTAAGCGAGCGGATCGTGCTGACTAACACCGCGGCATCCGGAGCGATGCCCGCGCGGCGGCACTTGATGTCGATAAATTTTTCAGCCCCAAGCTCGCTTCCGAAGCCCGCCTCCGTCACGGCGTAATTGGCAAGACTTAGAGCTAACCTGCTCGCCATTATGGAGTTGCAGCCGTGCGCGATATTTGCGAAGGGTCCTCCGTGCACGAGCGCGGGCGTGTGTTCTAGGCTTTGGATGAGATTTGGTTTCATCGCGTCTTTTAGCAGGATCGCCACGGCATCCGCGCAGCCCAGATCGCGCACATATATCGGCTCTCCCTGCGTATCGTAGGCGACCATTATGTTTGCGATGTTTTGCTTAAGCTCGGCAAGATCGTTTGAGAGGCACAGAACCGCCATTATCTCGCTAGCCGCGGTGATGTTAAAGCCGTCCTCGCGCTCTACTCCGTCGGTGCGCCCGCCCTGTCCTACGGTGATGTGGCGCAGCACGCGGTCGTTCATATCCATGCAGCGCTTCCATAAAATTTTATCGATCTTTAGCGGGTTTTCTTGATACAGCGAGTTGTCGATGACCGCCGAAATGAGATTGTTTGCGGAGGTTATCGCGTGAAAATCGCCGTTGAAGTGCAAATTTAGATCGTCCATCGGCACCAGCTGCGAGTACCCGCCGCCCGCGGCGCCGCCTTTGATACCGAAAACTGGTCCCAGCGACGGCTCGCGCAGCGCAAGGCAGACGCCTTTGCCTAGACGCTTTAGCGCGTCGGCTAGACCGATAGAGGTCATCGTCTTACCCTCGCCAAACGGCGTCGGATTGGTCGCCGTGACCAAAATAAGCTTCGAAGCGCGCGATCGCGGCTTGATGTTTAGCTTGGCTTTGTAGTGGCCGTACAGCTCGATCTCATCCTCGCTAAGCCCCAAATTTTTCGCAACGTTTGAAATTTTATCCGGCTTCGCCGCATTTGCTATTTCGATATCGCTCAACATTTTCTCTCCTTAAATTTAAAATTTTATCGCGCAGCGTTTACGCACCGCCTCTTTAAATCCGCGCATTAGCCGCCGCTACGCGCGCCTTATCCGCAATCCGCGCAAGATCAAAGCGCGCGCTCCTAAATTTGTCCCGGCTAAATTTCGATCTCGATACCCACGGGGCAGTGGTCGCTGCCCATCACGTCGCTTAGGATGAAAGCGTCCTTTAGCCGCGAACGCAAATTTGCCGAGATGAAAAAATAATCGATCCGCCAGCCTACGTTTTTGGCGCGCGCGTTAAAGCGGTAGCTCCACCACGAGTAGGCGTCCCGCAGCTCGCCGCGCACGGCACGGAAGGTATCGACGAAGCCCGCCGCCTCCACCTCATCGAGCCACGCCCGCTCGATCGGCAAAAAGCCCGAGGTTTTGGAGTTTGCTTTTGGGTTTGCAAGATCGATCTCGCGGTGCGCGGTATTTACGTCGCCGCAAAATATCACCCCGAGCCCCTGCTCCACGAGGCTGCGCGCGTAGGCTAAGAATTTCGCGTAAAATTCCATCTTATAGGCTAGCCGCGCCTCGTCTTTTTGGCCGTTGGGAAAGTAGATATTAAAAAGCACGACGTCGCCGAAGCGGTGTTGCAGCACGCGCCCCTCGTCGTCTGGGAAAAACAGCGCCTTGCTCGTCTCACTTTTAAATTTAGCCAGGCTCGCCACGCCCGAATATCCCGCGCGAGCAGCGGAATTTAGATCGATCTGAGAAAATCCGAGCTCATAAAGCCCTTTCGGAGCGTCCTTTTCGCTCACCTTGATCTCTTGCAAGCCCAAAAAATCGGGGTTTTGCTCCGCAAGCCATGCAAAGCCGTCTTTGCCGAGCACTGCGCGCAGTCCGTTTACATTCCAACTAATCAGTTTCAAATTTAGCCTTTGGCCTGAAAATTTTGGTATGATTATACGAAATTTTGACTAAATTTAAAGGAAAATTATGCGCAATCAGCCCAAATACCGATTTTTTGCCAACTGGGGCTACGCTATGGCGGGTCTTGCCGAGATGCTGCGCAGCGAGCGTAGCTTTAGACTCGAGCTTTGCGTGTTCGTCCCGCTTGCGCTGTCGCTATTTTTTTGGAATTTCGGCGCGGTGCTAAATCTATTTTTGATCTTCGGCGCGGTCTTTACGCTCACAACCGAGTGCATAAACTCAGCTATTGAGCGCGCGGTCGATCTTGCCACGAGCGAAATCCACCCCCTAGCCAAAGGCGCCAAAGACACCGCAAGTACCGCCGTGATGATGAGCCTATTTCTCAACGCCGCGCTGTGGGGCTACGCGCTTATCGGTAAATTCTTTTAATCGCGTGATTGCAAATTTCGCGATAAAAGATTTAAATCGCTGTAACGCAGAGTTTTTTTGGCGAGTGCGGAATTTGCAAGCCACTTGAGTCGTTGATCGTCCACGCCTGCAACCCAAACACGACCCTGCGTGATATTGAAATTTTAAAATCCGAAATTTGCTTTAAATTTAAACTCTCTTGTGCGCGAAAATTTTAATATTCGCTCGGCTCTTAAAATTTTAAAATAGCTTTTAAAAATTTCTATAGATAAATCATTCAAGCAAATTTTACGCCGTAAAATTTTAGCTATAAAATTATAACGACTTTCAAGATGCTTTAATACAATTTTCACTAAAATCACGCCGTCTTAATTAAAATAATTTTCAAAAAAAAGGAAAATTTTGTCTAAATCCTTTCACAAAATCTCGCGCAAATTTCATTTGTGGCTATCTTTGATATTTTGCATACCCCTTATAATCATTTCTATAAGCGGCTCGGTTTTAGTTTACGCGGAGCAGATCAATGAAGTTTTGCTAAAAGACAAGGTGTTTAGGACGCAAGAAAGCATAGCGAAATTCCCCGTTAGAATGAAATTTAGTACCCTGCAATCCGAGATAAATTCCAAATTTAAAGAGTATGCGATCATGGGCTGGAGCATCGCGCAAGATGCTTCAAAGACCGATAAAATCAGACTTTCCTCGCAGAAGCTACAAAAGCAAGCCCTAATTTACCTGGACGCCTTTAGCGGCGAGATAAAAAGCGCGTCTATACCGCGAGATGAGGGCTTTATCGGTGCGATAAATAAACTGCACGCGGAGCTGTTTTTAGGTCGCGGCGGTAGAATTTTTGCAGGCGTTGTGGGGCTTAGCGCGCTACTTATCGGCATTAGCGGCTTTTTTATCTACAAAAAATTTTGGCAAAACTTATTCTCGCTGAGGCTAGATCGGGCCATATATTTTATGCGCGGCGCTCACCGCCTAATCGGAGTCGCGAGCACTCCCCGTAATGTTTGCTATAGCTATAAGCGGAGCATGGTGGGAGCTAAGGGCGGTAACTTACAAGCCGCTCGCAAATCCATGCGGCGCGGTCTTGCAGAATTTTAAGACCGAGCGAAATTCCACCGTCGCGGCATCAAACGGAGCGGTAAGCATGAAAGCGGCGCAAAATTCCGTAATGCTAGATGAAGCTTTAGCGCAGATAGAAATTAAATTTAAAGAATTTCGCTCCACCTATATCGCCTTTCCGCTCTGTCCGGGCGGCGCTTTTACCGTATACGGCTTCGAGGCGGGGCAAAACCCGCTTCAAAGCCCTTACGCGAGCCGTATCACGATATCGGATGCAGGCGAAATTTTAAAAGCGGACTTTATAAACGATGCGGATTTTTCGGACAAACTTCAAGACGGCTTTCGTCGCGCCCATGCGGGCTCATACGGCGCAATAACGAAGCTTATATGGTTTTTAGCGGGGCTTGCGCCCCTATTTTTAAGCATTTGCGGATTTTACATAACCCTAAAAAATAGAAATTCTAAAAGGAGAAAGTTATGAAGAAAGTATCTCTTTCGCTCGTAGTCGCATTAAATATGCTAACTTCGCTTTATGCGGAAAATAACGCCACTGCGAGCACCCCGGAGGACTTAGGCACCATAGAAGTGCAAGATACCCAAAAGCTCCGTCGCGACGACAGAGATTATGAGGCTAGAAAGCTCGTTAAAAGTACCACCAGGCTCGATCTTACGGCAAGAGAAACGCCCCAGTCTCTTACCGTGGTGACCGAAGCTAAACTAAAAGATATGGGGATAACCGATTATCAGGTGCTGATGCGAAATATCGCGGGCATTACGAGCGGGCGTTGGGATGAGAGGCTCTATCCTACGGCGCGCGGATTTAGCATAGATTATTATCTGCTTGATTCGATGCCTAGCTTCGGAGGTTTTAGCCTCGGGGCGAACGATTTAAATTTACTGCCGTATGAGCGCGTCGAGGTCGTAAAGGGCGCGAACGGATTATTAGCAGGCGCAGGAAATCCTGCCGCGAGTTTAAATTTTATCCGTAAGCACGCAGATTCCACCATCCCAAAAGGTTATATAAGTCTAAACGGCGGCTCATACGACAAATACGGGCTTAAAACCGATGTGCAAAGCCCACTCAATCAAAGCGGTTCGGTGCGCGGACGCCTAGCGTTTATGCATGAACGATCGCACTCTTATATGGACTATTACAATCGTCGCAATACTGCCGTTTATGGCGTATTAGATATCGATGTAACAGACGATTCAAGGCTGAGCTTTGGCTCATTTTATCAGACCCTACGCCGACATAACACGCGCTGGGGCGGAATGCCCGCGTTTAACTCGGATGGTACGCGCACGCACTTCGGCAAAAACAAAATTTTCTCTCAGCCTTGGACGCGATACGACATCTCTACGCTTGATTTTTATGCCGATTTTAAACAATATTTCTCAAACGAGGCGAGTTTAAGCTTGAGTTATTCATTTCGTCGTGCTCATACCGATTCAAATTTGCTCTATTATGGCGGCAGGGTAGGCCCTGGCGGCATCGGAAACGTCGCCGATCTTAGCGTTTATGCTAACAAGCGCGAAGAGAATATCCACAATATCGACGCCTATGTGAATATCCCTTATGAATTTTTCGAACAAGATCATGAATTTGTATTTGGCGCGATGTATAATCTTTACAAAAAAGGATCTGATAACGTAAGTAGCTACTGGAATAACCGAAATACTCCAGCAGGCCTTGCTTATGCCGCGCGTACTAGAATAAATTTTAACGACCTTCATATTGAAGATCCACGCTTACCGTATGTAGATCAAAATAATGCCGATCGAACTATTCAAAAAGCAATTTATGCCGCGAATAAACTCTCAATCACCGAGGATTTAAAGCTCTTATTAGGAACGCGGATGAGTTACTATAAATATAAAATTACAGGTGGAGCAGATAATAGAAATTTTACCCGCGAAATTACTCCATATGCAGGGATCACCTATGATTTAGACGATCATCATACCCTTTATGCAAGTTATACGAGTATTTTTAAACCTCAAACCTACAAGGACAAAAACAATAAATATCTTGATCCCATACAAGGCAAGGATTACGAAGCGGGCATCAAAGGCGAGTATTTTGACGGCGATCTGCAAGCAAGCCTGGGCGTTTTTAAGATCATACAAGATAAGCTCGGCATCCGCACCGACGAATATATCACGGGCACAAATTCCTACGCTTACAGGCAGGGTCGCGGAGTAACCAGCAGGGGCTTTGAAGCGGATGTAAACGGTAAAATTACCGATGCGCTAAGCCTAAGCATGGGGCTAGCGCACTACAAAGCCAAAGACGCTGACGGCAATATCTACGCCAGCGACTCCTCCCGCACCAGCACAAATCTTTTTGCAAAATATGAGATCGGCACATTTAGAATCGGCGCAGGCGCGATGTATCGCTCAAAGATTTATTCCGACTCGCCATACGGCAGGATCGAGCAGAAAGCCTACACGATCGCAAACGTAATGCTAGGCTACAAAGCGAGTAAAAACCTAGATGTGCAGCTAAACGTCGATAACATAACCGATAAGCGTTATTTTGAGGGCATCGGTTCTAATCGAATGATCTACGGCGATCCGCGCACCTTCAATCTAAGCCTTACGTATAGCTTTTGACCCAAATAGTCGCAGTGGAATTTGTCTAGTGCTTAGCTCTAATAGAATTCCATCGCGACGCGATAGATAAATGGCAAATTAAGCCTAAATTTCGTAAAATCGCCGCCAAGACGCGAGGTCGCGTAATACACTAAAAGGCAAACGATGCAAAGTTCAACCTCATAAATCCCGCTAAATTTAAACCAAATCAACCAACAAATTTAAATTTAAGGCAGAACCATGAAAAGACGAGATTTTCTAAAACTAGGTGCGCTCGCGGCAGCTTCGGCGCAGGCAAAGCAATTTGACGCCGCGGCGCAGGCGATATTTGACGAGCAGATGGGGCTTTGCGCGAATAAATTTGGCGCGTTTTACGTCCAAACCATCGGCGGCAGGGTCGTGGGTACCGAGCCATTTGAGGGTGACGCGATGCCAACGGTGCTAAACAACGCCCTAAGCGATCACATCCAAAACGAAACGCGCGTGAAATACCCCTACGTGCGTAAAAGCTTCCTCGCAGACCCGTCAAATCCAAAGCCGCAGCTTCGCGGCAAAGAGCCCTTTGTGCGCGTTAGCTGGGACGAGGCGATAAAGCTAAGCGCTAAAATTTTAAAAGAAAACTTCGACAAATACGGCTCGGAGGCCATCTACGGGCAGCTTTATCAGTGGGGTAGCCTCGGCAAGGTCGGCCACTCGCAGCGCACCGCAAAGCGCATGCTAAACGCGCTTGGAGGCTATGTGAGCGAGCTTGGCGGCTACTCTTACGGCGCGGCGACGGCATTTTTACCTCACGTGACGGGCTCTATCGATCCGACGCACGCTCCGACGCGCTGGGAGGGCGTGATAAAGGAGGCCAAAACGATCGTATTTTGGGGCACGAATCCCGTCATCTCAAACAAGATCGCTATCGGCGTTCCGATGCACAACTCCTACGCCTACTACGAGATTATGAAGGATAAATTTAAAAAAGGCAAGATGAAAATTTACAGCGTCGATGTCTACCGCAACGAAACGGCGGAGTATTTCGGCGCAGATTATCTTGCCGTGCGCCCTTGCACCGATACGGCGATGCTGATCGGGCTTTGCGATTATCTTTACGAAAACGGACTTTACGACAAGGAATTTATAGAGCGCTACACGGTCGGGTTTGATAAATTTAAAGAGTATTTCACGGGCGCGAAAGACGGCGTGAAAAAGGATCTCGCGTGGGCGAGTAAAATTTGCGGCGTGAGCGAAAAAGAGCTAAAAAGCCTAGCGGGTACGCTCGCTAAAAAAGACACGCTCATCGTCACGGGCTACGCGATACAGCGTCAGCACCACGGCGAGATGGCGTACTGGGCGCTCATCACGCTAGCGGCGATGCTAGGCGACATCGGCAAGACCGGGCGCGGCTACGTGATGAACGATCAGA
>CAUUSU010000017.1:0-13148 GCA_963547835.1 uncultured Campylobacter sp. | reverse complement strand
ATTCGCTTTTAAAAGTAAAATTTAATATACCTCTCTCGTGCGATTTAGTGGGGATAAAACGACAGGGTAATTGCAATGGCGCAAAAATCAACTCTGCTCGCACCTAGAGGTGCAAAAATGTGCCAAATTGTGCCAAAAAGCTATTTTGCAAAAGCTTTTTGCATCTTGGCTATATTCTCCTCGCTCGGTATGTAATGCGTATAAACTCGCGTTATCATATCGATATTGCTATGCCCTACGTTTCGCGCGATAAGTGCCAGATCAAGTCCGCTAGCTACACACTGCGAAATAAACGTGTGCCTAGTCGAGTGCAGGGTTTGCACCTCAAAGCCTAGCCGCTCGCATAGCGCTTTAAATTTCCGCTGCATCGTTCGCACGTCGAGCTTAAAAATCCGCTCGCTCTCCTCGCCCCTTTTCATCGTAGCGATGAAACTCTTTAGCGGATCGAGCAAGACCGCATATCTATTTTTCCCATTTTTAGGCGTTTGACTGATTGCGCCTAGCGTATGAACGAGGGTTTTGCTTATGCTTATCGCTCGTTCGCCTATGTCCCCCCACGTAAGAGCGAGAATTTCGCCGCAGCGAGCGCCAGAGTAAAAGGCGAAATATAAGAAAGCTTTTAGCTCTCCCTCCGCCTCTTGTAGCATAGCGGCTACCTCCTGCGGGCTATATGCGCTCTTTGGTTGCACCTTTACGTGCAGGCGCGGTAAGATGCACGGATTGCGATCTATCACACCTTTTTGTATCGCTAGCGTAAAAGCGCTTTTAAACGGCGCGAAATACGCTCTTAGCGAATTATCTTTCAGCCCGCGAGCTCGTAGTTTTTTCGTCGCTATATCAAAATCTAGCGGCGAATAATCCTCGATGTTTTTATCGGGTAGCACTGCGAAAACCGCTTGTTTGTAGCTTTCATACGCCGCCTCCGTAGAAATCTTTTCTACGCCCTCGATAACTTCGTCCACGAAAGAGCTTAGTTTAAAATTCTTTCGTGGCGCGATTTTTAGCTCCGCTTGCCTCTTTACGTCGGGCAATATCTCCTCAATCGCCCGCGCCCTGTTTTCGGGGGTGTCGTCCAGCCCTAACGCCCGCCTAAAACGCCTCTTGTCTATAGTCCAGCTCGCATAGAGCCGTCCGTTTCTTGAATAAATCTTTGCCATCGCTACCCCTTCACCATTTTAAGGAGCGCGTTTTTACTCCATAGAATTTTACCGCGCTCTGCCTTATCGTTTGCTTTTTTCCAATCTACGCCCTCGCGCAACTTTCCAGAGCGGCGCATATTTTTCATCGCCATAGCATCTTTACCTATGAGCTCTCCAGCTCTTTTATCGCCCCCTATCCATTCGGGCATATAGTTTTCGATATGATAATCCCGCATCATTTCGCACATTATGGAATAAAACGTGGCGCGAAATTCCGTGCTTTGCATTACATCTCGCACGGCATCGTTTAGGCTCTTTTCCAATACTTGCGCGTTTAGCGCTACGATCGTTTTTCCCATTTCTCATCCCATCTTTTTTGTATCTCTATTATTGTTTGTGCCTCAGCTCCTGCTATGATTTCGTCCGCAGTCTGTTCCGTTTCAGAGTCAAAAAGCTCAAAAGTCTTATAGAATATCTTTACATCTCCCCTTTGCATAGGCGGGATATAGGACTCAAAAAATGCGGCAAATTCTTTCCCTACGATCTCTTTCCAAACGCGTCCGTGAGACTTGACGATTTTAAAAGCTTTCCACGAGTAAAACTCGAAATCCCCATCTGCGTCGATGTTTTGCATACTGGAGGTTATTATGGATAGATTGTCGAATGCGTTACTTCCTCGTCTGCTTCTTTGACCGGTAGCCGTCGTGAGCGTAAATGCAAATCGCGCGATTTTTTCGTCCGGATCGCGCACATATATTATTAGTGTGTCGCGCCCTTTAAAATCAGCGTATAAATAGGCACTAAAGCACGTAAGCTTGCGATAATATCCACTTCGTAATATCCAGTCTCTTTGTGCAAAATACGCTTCTAGCGAATTCATTCTTAAGCCTTTTATGTTAAAATATCTCTGCCTCTTCACAAGCCCCGCAAGGGGCTTTAATCTTTATCTTTTATCTCTAAGCGCAAAAGCCGCTCTAGCCTCTCGAGTTTCTCAAGGCTCACGTAAAAAAGCAACGGCACTATTCGCACGATCGCTTCTACGCTTTTAGTCTCGATAAACTTTCCTTTGTTTCTTTTATGAAACTGCTCTATTTGCCTTATCATCTCGCGCTCTTTTTCTCGGTCGGGGCTACTCATCGGGATCGTCCTTAAATTCGTTTTCCGATACGCCGTAAAAGACATCATCTTCTTCGTCTTTGTCCAGTGCGGCATTAAGCTCAAATGTCCTAGCGTAGGCGTTTTCTTTATAGCGGTAGTATTCCAAAGTCGAAATATCGCCGCAGTTAATGTAATTTACTTCATAAAATTTCATTTCTCATCCTTAAAATACGCCGCCATTGCTACTATCACAAGTTGGAAAATAACAAGTAGGGCTAACACGTGGATCATTCGCCAAAAAATAATGTTGTCAAAAACATACATTACCGCAATAAGAAAAATTCCTATTGCTGTCGGGACGGCACAAAGCCCAAGAAGCATATTATATAGCGTCGGACAATCGAAAGACGGGAGGGCGCGATACATTTTGATTAAAAAATTTTTCATAGTTTTTTCTCCAATCTCGCCTCTATCTTGTCGGCGTCAAATTTGTAGTATGCCATCGATAGAAAGATTGCGACCCCTAAGACAAATGCAAAATACGGCGTGAATATGGCGATCACCATAGGTAGTAGTTTGCTCTCGCACTTTTTTCGAAGCCCGTTTGGGAACAGAGCCCTCAGTATAAGAACAAGTATCGTAAACGCATAACAGTTGAACGTTACGCCCCAAAATATGAAATTTAGCATTTTATTCTCCTTTAAATTTGCGGCAATCTAAATCCGAGTGCATAAATAGGCGTAGCCGTTTCTCTTTCGTTGGGGCCGAGCACTTCTTTGCTAAGGTCGCTTTTTGTGTATCTAGCGTTTGTCATTTTCCACTCGCCATCTACATCTTGGTATTCCCAATACCAAAGGACGTCGTTGGTATTGATGAAATCATCTGGGTCTATTCCCTCTATCATAGGGGATCCGACGCGCCAAACCTCGGGATTGGCGATATCTCGTGAGCTTTTACACACTATCTCATCGCCTATTTTAAATTTAGGCTCTTTGGGTTTGATGCGGTATTTAAATTTCTCCCAATTCCAAACCGGCAATCCTGCAAATGCCCATTCATCTTCTTCGCAATTAGCCGAACACCTCTCTATCTCCTCGCCCCTCATATAGGCTTGCATAACCTCTATCTTTTCTTTTGTCGTCATTTTGTATCCTTTGAAATTTTCGCGCTTCCGTAGATACTGCCGAGGACTTCAAACCCGCCTGAGACATTTTTACATTCCTTCGTAATCGGAATATCAGGCACAATTTTCGATAAATCACGCATATAAAATCCGCAATCAAAGCAAATTTCATAAATAAGCAGATCCCATCTGACGATGTATCCAGTATAAATTTCCACGCCGTTTTTGTCTTTAAAACCGACGAATTGCAATAATTCAATATCTTCGAAACTCGCCTCAAAATCTACAGCCGTTTCTTTATCCCAAAGCGTCACTTCTTTGTTCGCAAAATCAATGCTTGTCACTTCATAAATTCGCTTATCCGCTTTAAAAAACGCTCTAAACTTAATTTTTCTCATCGCTTTCTCCTTCAGTTTCACTCTGCACCTCCTTTTGCTTTCTTGCCGCTTCTCTCATAGCCTCCCGCTCACGAGTCAGAAACTCCGCGCGCGCCTCCTCGCTCATTGCCAAAAGCGCCTCTAAGTTCTCGCACATCTTCTGCACTACCTTCGCGCCGCGATGCCACCGAAAGCGCAGAAATCGCTGAAGCACATTTAAGTGTGGCGAGCCCGTGCCTTTGTGCGCGATCCACGCCAGCTCATAATCGCTTGCGACTAGTTCGATCGCCTCATAATAAAGCCGCTCTATCCGCTCCCTAAGCGCAGGCGTGATCGGATCGTTTTGTGGGAGGTAGTAGCGCTCCGTCTCTACCTGCAATACTCCGCCTACTTTACGAAAGCGATCCGCACGCCCGATCTTTCGGTCTTTACTAGCCTGCACGTCTATCACGCAGAGCTTTTTGCCCTCGCGCTTTGCGAATTCTCTAGCATCCATCCACATTGAATATCTGCCTTAAAATTTCTGGGTTTCGTAGTCGCTAATCTTTTCTTGCATTTTGCTAAGGCTATTTTGCAAACTCATCAGCTTCTCTCTTAGCTGCCCGTCTTTACCGAAAACATCCACTATCCCTTCAGGCGTCCAATCATTTAACTCTTCATTTAACTCGACGATAGCATTCCAAAAATTGCCGTAAGCCTCATCTACTTCATCAAGCGCATATTCTTTCGTAAACTCGACATCGATCTCATATTCCTTTTCTGCTATACGCTCATATCCGTTTTGTGCTAAAGTATCGATGATCGTATTGTTAAAATCCACGTCCGCCTGATTTTTAGCTTTCTCTAACGTGTCTGCGTAAAAAGGTTTTGATACGACTAGCTCGTCCGTTACTACTATGTTAAATTTTCTCATTTTATTCTCCTACCTCGAATTTTGTTATATCTATGTTGTAGGCTTTAAGCCATACGTCTTTATGATATGCCCTTAGTCCTCTTGGATAGTTTTTATCCTCGCAAAAAGGTCTATCTTTTCCCAGTTCCTCCGATACATCCCTTAAAAAATAGAAGTTGTAGTTTTTCTCGGATGTTTTCATATTCCCCGCGACTTTTTTAATAGTCGCGTATTCTTTGCTTTGATCCAGCTTTATCCTTAGCTTATCGGCTTCTCTTTTTGCCGCGCTTGCCGTAGCCATAGCCGTAGCTTCTCTTTTCGAGCCGATCCACGCTTTAGTAGCTAACGCATAGTCTCTTTGCTTTAGCGCGAGTTGTTTTTGCTCTACTTCGTTTGCATACGCTCTTAGCGCCGTCGGCAAATCCTGCGGGATAAAATTTTGCGTATAGCTTCCCGTTTTTCTAATGCTAGGCAATACCTCTTTATTAACAAACATTCTAAACGGCTTTGCGTTTGGCTTGGTGCTACGCATCAGCACGAAGTAAAGCTGCGGTTCTGTTATCATTGTAAAATTCTGCCTACCGCCTACGGTTTCAAAAGGGTATGAGTTTAACTCACTCCCTTCAAACTCCGATTTTATCGCCTCTGCAACTTTTGCTGGCGTTGTAAGTTCTAAAACCTTGCAAACGTCGGCTAAGCAAAAAAGCGGTTCGCCTGTCTCATCGACCGCAACTCTAATCTCAAAATTTTCGTTTTTAAAAATTTCTAGATTCATTTCGTTTCTCCTTTCGGTTGAAGTATGTTTAAAATTTTGGCTTTCATCGCATTATGATTTTTCGATAGCACGTCTAAAGCGCAGAATAGATCATAAGCGCAGTCAAGCACCTTATAGCTTACTTGCTCGTAGCAGTCGGTGTCTTTTATCTCGTAATGAGATAAAAACTCGGCAAATTTCGCCTTTGTGGGTTTAGCCATAATGTCTCCTTATCGTCAAAACATAATTTTAAATTGTTTTGACGGGAGAATTATATAACTTCAAATTGTAAATGTCAAGGGTTTCTATAATTTTAAATCGTTTTTTGTAGAATTTGTATAATTTTAAATTGTAAATTTAGTAAAGCAGCATCACTTTACTAAATCTTTTAAGATAGCTTTCAGGCTTTCTAGCTTTTCTAACTCCTTTTTTAAATTTATTGTTTCTAGGTAAAGCTCAATAGCTCTTACCAACTGCACGCTTAGCTTATCGTTAGGTTTTGATGCCATATTATTAAGCGTATCTCCGCTAAACCCTATCGCCTCGCCTAATTGCTTATACGTTAAATTTAACTCATGGCAAACGTTCTTTATGGGGTTTATATCATAAATCAGATGCCCGCAGTTAGCACACCGAAGATCATAAACATAGTCCCCGCTTCTATAACCCATTTGCCAATTTTTGCTCCCGCATTTTGGGCAAACGTTATTTTCCATAAATTCCTTTTCTAACTCTAATCTTTTTTTTATCATTTCATTACTCATTTTATCTCCTTTTTCTTATCTATCTTTTTGAATTTTCTATCTACTTTTTTAAGCTCGTTTTGCACCTCTTTTATGTGCTCGGTTCTAGCTAGCATTTCGGGGCGCACGCCATCGTTTCTAATCATTATGCCTCTTACTTCGCGCCCTACCTCGTAAGCCGTGTTTTCTAGGTTTTTTTGCCCAAAAATTTTGTTATTTTCGATCTTAGCTTTAGTTTCTTGAAGCCTGAAAAGATTTGCGGCTAATTCGCGAGCCCCCATAAAGTCGAATACCTTATCCTTTGCCGTAAGCCCCTTGATACGCAAAAGGTCTTTTAGATGCATATTATACATACCCATATAACCAGCGTCCATAAAATAAGCGTAGCATTCCACTCCGTGAGAGCTAGCCACGCCCGTTAAAGCCTTATTTGCGTCTTTGGTTTTTTCTCTTACATCTAGGCGCTCCAACTGCTCGGCTTCGATATGTCTATGCAGGGCTTCTGCAATAGTAGCGAAATATGCCTGCGCTTGCGCCACTCTAGGCTTTTTAATATCGGCATTCATAGACACTAAAAAGCAAGCGAAGCGGGATAGCTTATAATCGCTGCCCGCGGGGCTGAAATGATCTAATATGTTATAACCTATGCTAGAGCATACGGCGATAGCCTTATTCACTGCTTTGTTTAGAGATTTTACGCCGTCGTATCCTAGCATTTGCGCTAATTCGCTTGCTAACCAATACGTAGTGCCGTTTTTGTGCGAGGATAGCTCGAAAGCGTCGTTTTCCCGGTTGGATACGTCAAAAAGAGTTAGTTGCGTTTCCATTTATTGCTCCCTTTAATTAATTTTAATCAAACTGCGCTATAATTACGCTACTTCTTAAAAGAGTAGTTAAGCTTTAAAGCTAAGGTTTAGCTACTCTTTCAAGGAGATTTGCTCCCTTGCTTCTTGCAAGGCTCGGGTCCCCGGTCTTAGTGCCGGGATATTATCTTATAATCTTATCTTTTACCTTGCTTTTTATCTTTTCAAAATCAGCCTTTAATACTGAAATATTCGCATTGCTTATCACTCTTTTAGTATCAAATAGCCTAATTTGGGCTAGTAAAGCGATTTGCTTCACGCCTTGTTTGTCGGTAAATTTATGATATAGGCACCCTGCTTTTTGCGCCGTTTTCGAGCTAAGAGGCACGCCAATAAAAGCGTTTATATAGTTTTGTATGCAAATTTTGTTTAAAACTAGCACAGGGCGTTTAAATTTAGCTCCTTTGCCATAAGTTTCACTACCTAAATTTTGCCCTACGCTTAGCCAATAAACTTTGCCGTTAGCGACGTTCGTCCCTGCTTGCTCCTCTAGCTGTTTTTTAATTTCATTCCACTCATCGAATCTATACACGCACCAGCCTTTTAAAATCTTAGGCTCAATTATACAAAATTCTACTTTGATTTTAGATAACTCATTGGGATTTTTCTTCCTCTACTTCAGCGAAATATTCCGCGTCGTCTATCTCTCTGTCATATGCCGCATCCGCTCCGTAATCATCCCACCATTGCGCCTCTGCTGTGGCACGCCACTGCTCGTATGATCCGTATTCGTTTAGCCACTCTGCGTTATCCATAATTTATCCTTTAAAACGGGATCGTGTCGTTGCCGTCATCATATTTAGCGGCGGTGGGCTTTCCCGCTCTGCTTTGAGTTGCGCCGCTTTGAGCGTAGTTTTGCGCGCCGCTCCCATTAAAATTCTGCCCGCCTTGCGCTCCGCCGCCTTGATTGCTGCCTAGCATCTCTAGGCTCTCTACCTCTACTACGTGCTTACTGCGGTTTTGTCCGCTTTGATCCTGCCACTGCTCCAGCTTTAACCGCCCCTCTACGGCAAGCTTTGAGCCTTTGCGGAGGTATTGGTTCGCGACCTCCGCCGTGCGCCCGAAAAACTTCAGATCTATAAAGCAGGTCTCCTCCGCGGGTTCTCCTTGCGCGTTCTTAAATTTCCTCGTTACGGCGATACCCGAGTTCCCGACGCAATAGCCGCTCTGCGTGTATCTTAGCTCAATATCGCGAGTTAAATTTCCAATCAAAACAACTTTATTCATTTTATTTCCTTTTCAAATTCTTTTATAAACTCGGGCTCTATGCCGTTTTCGGCGCAAAGCGTCTCAATATAGGCTAGGTGCCCTAGCATATCCGCCGTGCTTAGTTGTGTGTAGCTTAGCGGCGTGCCGTCTTTCTGCCTCGGATAGTCGAAATCCAGCGCCTTTAAAAGCTGCTTTAGCGTATCGGCACTAAGATAAAACGGGCGAATGGCTATGCGATGCTCTCTGATACATAAATATCTAAGAGATCGCATCTGCGCCAATACTACGCCGTGCATAAAGCGGTTAAACTGCCCGCTAATTTGCAACTCGCACGCTCCAGCGTTCGCACCCCGCTTTTAAAAACTCATCGGGGATTACGGCGCCGCTTTGCTCGCAATATGCCTTATAGTCGTAGCTAGGCTTAATTTCTGACTTGCAGATAGTTAGCCCGTAAGCTTTTATCTCCACGCCGCCCGCTTTTTTAATGGCGCGCTTTTTAAGCTCGTCGAGCCTATCGTCAAGCTCTTTTTTCTGCGCGCTAAGGGTTGAAATTTCATCGCTCAAGCTTAGCCATTCCTCATCGGGAGCAGCCCCCGCATAGGTCGCCTCAAACTCGTTCCACGCCTTAATAAGCTTTTTGATCGCCTTTTCGTCGCGCTCTACGACAACGTGGCGGATTTGCAGATCGAAATCGTCGTCTATCTTACCGACGGCAAAAATACACTTCGCGAGGTCGCAAACGAAAAGCTGGTGTTGGATCTGCCAAAAATACTTTTCGCTAGGTTTGCCGGTGCGCTCCAAAACTTCATATTCGTTCGCGCTAAATTTAATCTCTAAAATTTCGCCGCCTATGATGTCTAGCCCGTCAAAGCTCGCGCTAAATCTCGGATCATCGTCGCTAAGTCCTACGACGGGCTGAAAATCCGCGTTTAAAAGCTTGTTGATATACTCGCGGATTTTTGGCTCATACTCTTTGCCGAGCCTCATTGCCTCGCTTTGAAAAACCTCTTTGCCGCCGTATTTGATTTCGGCTAGTTTGTAGGGCTTGTTAAAACCGCAGCCCATAACGTCGCCCGCTTCGGAGGCGTTAAATTTGTCTTTTCTATATTCCAGCCACTCGGGGCTTCCTTGCTGCAAATTTATGAATTTCATTACGCACCCTCCCTCATCTGAGCCTTTGCGAGCTTTTGCAGAAGCTGAGCGCGCACTTTCTCAAACGGCACAAACGCTATGTCGCTTGTCTTATACGCCGCGGCTACCTTTTGTGGATCGGTGCCGCTCGCCTCGCAAAGCTGAAGCAGATCCGCCACCTGTTCCGCACTCATCGGCGCGGGGTATTCGCCTTTTTTATCGCGGGTATCCTCGTGAATATTTGTAGCGTCGGCATCCTTGGCGTCATCTATTGCAAATAGCCCGTTTAGCGCATATTTTCTAGCGTAGCTTGAGGCCGCGCCTGTGATTTGGCTCTCGTCGCTGCCTTTTTTACTTGCGGGTTCTCTAGCGTATGCGCTTACGCCTACCTCGCCGTCTTTGCCTTTTAGCGTGGCGGTCGCTTTTACGTAGATGCGGTCGGCTACGGCTATGATTTCATCTCCGATCGTTAGAGCCGCCTCATATTTTTGCAGTAGCGGCTTTACCGCCTCTAAGATATCCTCGCAGCTACGATACGCATAACCGCCGAATTTATTCATCTGCGTTTTGGGAGCCTTTAGCTCGCACTGGATTTTGTTTAGAACTTCTAACATTCCTCGTCCTTTGCATTGTAAGATTTAACAAACGCGATAAAATCGCCGATCGTCGTGTATCTATCCACTCTCATCAATGAGAGGTAAAATTTAAAATCTTTTAAGCTCATTGTTTGTCCTTTAAAATTTGCTTACATTTTGCGGCCGCTGTAATAACCGCACCAAAGCCGAAACCGATCAGAAAGGCTACGACAAAATTCATCTCAATATCCCAAATCTCAAATTTGAGATGACAAATTTCGTGTGCCTCTTAAATAGCTTTTTCAGAAGCTTTAGCATCGCGCTCCTCCTTCTTTCGCTCCGTAGCCCTTGCTAGCAGCGCAAGATCTATTAGCAGATCGCTTAGGTTGATGCCGCTCATCTGCGAAACTTCGCATAGATGCTCCGCCGTGGAGCGCATATAAGCGGAAACGCCTTTTGCGAACCCCGCCACAGCGTCTTGAAGCTCTTGCTCGTCTTGATTTTTCATCGTTTTCTCCTCTACTCAACTACTGCCAAGCGGGCTTTTTCTACGTCTTTTACGCTGAAGTAAAAGCTCATACGCCTAAAGCCGCGATTGACGTAAAATATCATCTTGTCTTTTTTGATATCATAGTCCTCATTTTTTGCCAAATAAACGATATTTTCAGCATCCATTCGGCTCTTAAACACGACGTTCTTTTTTTCGTCTCTTGCTACATACCTGAAAAACTTAGTTTCCATTTTTTTCTCCTTAAAAAAAATATCCATAAAAGAGCCCCCGATTTAAGGATTTTCATTTGAAAAGATACAGCAAAGATTTTTAACCGCCTAAGGAGCAAGGCGAATGGAGGCTCATTTATGGATATGGCGGCGGACGTTCGGTTTAACCGATAAAAGCCGTTGTTGCAATTTAGCGCGCCGCTTGGCACGTCCGCCATAAAGAAAGTTTGACAAGGATTTTTCTACCCCCGAACTTGTCGCTATCGGGGCTGATTGCTCGGGTATGGGATTTCGTTCTCATACGGACGCTTCCCGTAGCTTCTACCCGACGCGGGCTAGGTGTGGGGCACCTTGGTTTTGATGAGGGAATATTATCAAAAGTAATATTAAACAATGCTTAAATTTTATTATTATTGATAATATTTTTAGTAGTATAATTCGGCAATCGAGAAAAGTCTTGATTATCTCAATGAAAGGAGGTTGAAATGGCGACAAACAAGAAGCAAACGTCCAAAAAGGTTGCGTCAGAGGCATCCGAAATTTTAAAGGACGATAGGTATAGTAAGAAAAGCAAATCCGTCGCAGGAAGCGCACTTTCTCAAACAAAGCCTACGCCAAAGAAAAAGAAATAGGCTTTTGCCCTCTAATAGGGGGCAATTTATTTAAATTTGTGTTTTAATTCATTAGAGGAAGGCGATAACCGCCGTTAGATATTGTCTTTATCCTCTAGAAAGATGGCTAACCCGCTTTGATTTATCAGATCTGAAACAATTTCAATAAAGGATCATAAAATGAAAAAACTACTCGCTTTAATTTTAGCGGCTTTCTTGCTCGCGCCGTCGGTATCTTTGGGCGCTCAAAGGATCGGCGGATACGTCACCAAAAAGGGCAAATACGTAAAGCCTCATTACCGATCAAATAAAAACCGCACGCAGCGCGACAACTGGTCGAGTAAGGGCAGGAGTAATCCTTACACCGGCAAAAGAGGCACGAAAAAGCCGAAATGGTAAAATTTATGAAAAATTTAGCGACGATCTGCGCGGCCGTGCTTTTGGCTGCAGCAGCAAGGCAGATTTCATCAAATATAGGGGCTTTAAACCTTTTAGCGCTATAAAGGACAAATTTAAAAAAAGATAAAGTACAATAGGGGTTTTATTGACATATAGATGAAAATATTATAATATACTCATAAATTCACAAAAGGAAGCGATGCTGTGTTAAACTACAAAGCGGCAATTCAAGCAGTCGATTATATAGTAAAAAATGGCTCTTGCGAGGGGATTTTAAATAAATTAGCAATCTTAAAACTCTTGTTTTTCGCCGAAAGATACAGCTTGCGAAAATACGCTCAATCGATTACCGGCGATCAATTCTGGGCCATGAGACTTGGACCGGTAGCTAGCGAAACTTATAATATGATAAGTTTTAAAGATACGGTTTCGGCCGAGCATCTAAAATATACCCAAGAGATACTAAGCAAAGACGGGCTTTACGGCGTAAAATCAAACGGGGCCCTAATTATGAGAGACGATTACGATGAGCTAAGCGATACGGATATCGAGGCGCTCGATTTTTCTATAAAAGAATTCGGGCAATATAGTTCCAGTAAGCTAGTAGATATAACACACCTATACAAAGAGTGGAATAGGTTTGAAGAGAAGCTAAAGGACGAAAAATCCAGCTTTAAGATAAACATCGAGGATTTTTTCGAAAAGACGAATGAGCAAACCAAAGAGTATTCTATTATAGCAGACGATCAGGTAGAGCTAAATAAAGAATTTTATTTAGGAAACCCTTTTGATAGATAGGGATGAATTAATCGGGGCTTTAAGCGCTCCGTTAAATTTTGCTTTATATTTTGAAGAAGAGGGCTTCTTAAAACCCCATTATTATATTATATTGCCTAGCCAAAACCGAAACGAAATAATAATTTTAGCTATGATAACATCGCAGATTGAAAAGATACAAAAGCTATACAAAAATGACGAGAAGGAGCTAAACTCTCTTATCTATGTAGATGAAACACGTCTATCTTTTTTAATCAAAGGCTCGGTTATAGATTGTAACTCTCCCCGCAGGACCACTATCGATAAAATTTTAAGCCTCCCGAAATTAAAACTGATCGGAAATGCAAAAATTCCCGCCCAGCTCATAAGAGATATAGCCCAAAAAATAAGCAGCTCTAAAAAAGTAAGACCAAGCATAAAAAAGGCGATAGACTTATCAAAATTATTTGGCTAAACTCCTTTAACCTTTGCTTTGCTGGGCTTAGCATTGTGTGGGGCGTCTTTTTTTTGTGATAAGAATTAGCTTAATGGGTTTAAAAAATATCACGTGAATTATTTTTTTTAAAATTCTTTAAAAGCCCTTTTATATATTCCCGCAAAGAAATATCTGCCATATATATATCCTCTACTAGCATTTTGTATTCGCCAACTACCGCTTCTTCGGATATACTCTTCTCATAGTAATCACTAATAATCAAAGCAAGCCTATTGACATTTATACAATTTAGTCGAATAAT